>RHCK01000134.1 GCA_010030605.1 Acidimicrobiia bacterium | reverse complement strand
CGCGACGGCGACGAATGGGTTCTGAACGGCCAGAAGGTGTGGAGTTCGGGAGCCCAATTCAGCGAGTGGGGCGAACTCATCGCGCGCAGCAACGCCGACGTGGTGAAGCACAAGGGAATGACGGCCTTCATCATCCCCATGGATCTTCCCGGAATCGAGATTCGACCGATCAAGCAGATGAGCGGCGGGTCCTCGTTCAACGAGGTGTTCTTCAACGATGTGCGCATTCCCGACTCGATGCGCCTCGGCCCCGAGGGCGAAGGTTGGAAGGTCGCGCTCACCACGCTCGGATTCGAGCGCGATCACTCGGGTGACGGTGGCGGCGGTGGATCGCGAGTGGGCGGTTCGTGGCGTCAAGTGTTGGCGACCGCGCGAGCCATGGGTGTCACGAGCGATCCGGTGCTCCGCCAGGAATTGGCCAAGGCCTACACGCACTTCCGCGTGGAGGGCTTCGTGAATCGCCGGGCCGCCGACATGCGTCGGGCCGGTTCGCCCCCCGGACCCGAAGGGTCGTTGGGCAAGCTCATCTGGACCGAAGGCATGACGAGCATCTCGGATCTCATCTCCAAGATTCTCGGTGCGGCCTTGATCGCCGACACCGGCGAATGGGGCACCTTCGCGTGGGGTGAACACGTCTTGGGCGCGCCTGGTTATCGCATCGCGGGCGGTTCGGACGAAACCCAGCGCAACATCATCGGCGAGCGCGTTCTCGGGCTACCCGGCGAACCGCGCGTCGACAAGGATCTGGCTTGGAAAGACACCCGTCGTTGACGGAACCTTCCACCGGAACACACACCAGCGGCCGTCGGCCGTGACAACACACAAGCCATCACAACAGCCAACAACACGTAGGGGGAAATCATGGATCTCGGACTCAAGGGCAAGAAGGCTCTCGTCACCGGTTCGACCAAGGGACTCGGACGAGCCATCGCCGAAACACTGCTCGCCGAAGGCGCCTCGGTCGCCATTTGCGCCCGTAACGCCGATGAAGTGGCCGCCGCGGTGAAGGAACTCTCCGCCAAGGGCACCGTGGTCGGCGCGGCCGTTGACGCCGGAAACCCCGAGGCTCTGCAGGCCTGGGTGAACTCGTCGGCCGAACAACTCGGCGGCATCGACATTTACGTGCACAACACCTCCGGCAAGCCGGCCCGCAAGTTGGAGCAGTGGGTCAACAACTTCAACATCGACCTCATGGCTCTGGTGTACGGCGTCGAGGCCGCCAAGGCGGCGTTGGCGAACGGTGGCGGATCGATCATCAGCATCGGCACCACCGCCACCACCGAGCACTTCGCGAGTGGCTCGGGTAGCTACAGCGCGTTGAAGTCCGCGGTCACCAACTGGACGTTGGGTCAGGCCCAGGTTCTCGGTGCTCAGGGCATCCGTTGCAACGTCGTGTCCCCCGGACCGATCATGGTGCAAGGTGGCGACTGGGACATGATCAAGAACGCCATGCCGCCGTTCTTCGAGGCCACCGAGAAGGCCCATCCCGGTGGACACATGGGCGAGCCCAGCGACGTGGCCAACGCCGTGGCGTTCCTCGCCAGCGATCGCGCGCGCCACATCAACGGTGTGAACCTCACCGTCGACGGTGGATTCCTGAAGCGCGTCGACTTCTGAGCGACCCGTCATGAGTGAAAAGCCGGCGTCCCGTCGGATCGAGGTGACCCTCGTCGCCGGCGGGAAATATCACGACATCGATTTCGCGCGTCGCGAACTGTTGGGTCTTCTCGCCGAACACGAGGAGTTCCGCGTGCGGGTTCAGCCCGATTACGAGGACGTCGACGGCATCACGTCGGCCGAGATTCTCGTGTCGTACACCTGCGACGTTCGACCGAGCGAAACTGCTCAACGAGCGGTTCGTTCCTGGGTGGAAGGTGGCGGACGGTGGGTCGCTCTCCACGGCACGAACGCGGCTCTCACCTTGGGTGGCCCGAACGGAGTGGAATCCCCCCGAGTGTTCCCGCTCTGGGCCGAAACACTCGGTAGCCAGTTCGTGGCGCACCCGCCGATCCAGCCGTACACCGTGAGTGTCTCGGATCCCTCGCATTGGCTCGTGTCCGGAATCGACTCGTTCGACACCGACGACGAGTTGTACCTGAGCGAATACGCAGACCGCGCGTCACTCAAGCCATTGCTGCACACCACGTGGCAGGGCGAAGCCGCCGGGTTCGCCGAAGCGGATTGGTCGTCGTGCGACCCAACCCATCTCGTCATGTATCTGCGCGATCTCGGCAAGGGTTCGATCCTCTACAACACCCTCGGACACTGTCGCGGCCACTACGACATGAAGCCCGTGCTCGACTACTACCCGCGTATCGAACGTTGCTCGTGGGAAAAGCCGGCATATTACGAATTGCTCCGACGCTCACTACGGTGGGCACGCGGACTCGACGCCTGACGCGGCGACCGACATCTCGACCAAAAGGAAAGACCACCCATGGACCTACCCGTAGACGTGCAACTCGACCTGCATCGACGCATGGTGCGCATCCGCTTGTTCGAGGAGGCCGCCGGCCGTTTGGCCGAATCCAATCGCCTGCCCGGATTCCTTCACCTCTATGTGGGCGAGGAAGCCGTGGCGGCCGGTGTGTGCGGCGCCCTGAATGACGACGACCACATCACCTCCACGCACCGCGGACACGGACACCTCGTGGCCAAGGGCGGCGACTTCAATCGCATGATGGCCGAACTCATGGGCAAGGCCACCGGATACTGCAAGGGCAAGGGCGGCTCGATGCACATCTCGGACACCTCGCTCGGCATGCTCGGCGCGAACGGCATCGTGGGCGCCGGCTCACCAATCGCCGTCGGGGCCGCCTTCGCCAACAAGTACCGCGGTCGCGGCCAGGTCGCGGTGGCTTTCTTCGGCGATGGATCCACCAACATCGGAGCCTTCCACGAAGCCGCCAACATGGCGTGCGCTCTCCACCTGCCCATCGTCTTCGCCTGCGAGAACAACGAATACGGCGAATTCACTCCGCGCGACAAGACCATGGCGATCACCGACATCGTCGATCGCGCGGCCGGATACGGAATGCCCGGCGTCATCGTCGACGGCATGGACGTCATCGCCGTTCATGAGGCCGCGGTCGAAGCGGTCGAACGAGCTCGGTCCGGTGGCGGTCCCTCGCTCATCGAGGCCAAGACCTACCGCTTCTACAACCACCACGGTGTGCAGAACCTCGGATTGAAGTATCGATCGGACGACGAGGTGGCGATGTGGAAGCAACGCGATCCCATCTTCACTCTCGAAGACCGAATGATCGAGAACAAGGCGGCCACGCGCGATCAGTTCGATGCCATCTGGGCCGAACTGCGCGCCGGCATCGAGGCGGCCATCGCCTTCGCCGACGAGAGTCCCTACCCCACACCCGACCAGATCATGGTCGGCGTGTACACCAGCATGAGCGGAGCGAAGTGATGGCCGACGAACGCAAACTCGCCTACGTGATGGCTTTCAACGAGGCCGTCAAGCAGCAAATGGAAGCCGACCCCAACGTGTTCTGCGCGGGTGAGGACATCGGCGCCTTCGGTGGCGTGTTCGGCACCTTCGGTGGCCTGCAGGCCAAGTTCGGAGCCGACCGCGTGGTGGACACCCCCATCAGCGAGCAGGCCATCGTCGGACTCGGCGTCGGAGCGGCCGTCACCGGTCTGCGACCGATCGTCGATCTGATGTTCATGGACTTCATTTGCGTGGCCCTCGACCAGATCGTCAACCAGGCCGCGAAGTTGAAGTACATGTTCGGCGGCGACGCCGTGTTGCCGCTCACCATCACCACCGCGGGCGGAGGCGGACTGTCGGCGGCCGCTCAGCACAGTCAGTCCCTCGAGGCCTTGCTGTGCCACATTCCGGGCCTGAAGGTGGTGATGCCCTCCAATCCGTACGACATGAAGGGCCTCATGACCGCGTGCATCCAGGAGAACAACCCGACCGTCATGATCAAGCACAAGCGCTTGCTCGGCATGACCGGCCACGTTCCCGAGGAGAGCTACTCGATTCCGCTCGGCAAGGGAAACATTCTGCGACCCGGCAAGGATGTCACCATCGTCGCGTACGCGCGCATGGCCAACGAGGCTCTCATCGCGGCCGAAGAGTTGGCCAAGGACGGCATCGACTGCGAGATCATCGACCCACGCACGTTGCAGCCTCTCGACACCGATCTCATCGTCTCGTCGGTCAAAAAGACCAACCATGCGGTGGTCGTTCACGAAGCCGTGCGCTTTGGCGGACTCGGTGGAGAGATCGCTTCCCAAATTCAGGAACTGGCCTTCGACTATCTCGATGCGCCGGTCACCCGAATCGGCGCCCCGTTCTCACCGGTGCCCTTCAGCCCGGCCCTCGAGCAGCACTACATCCCGGATTCCAAGACCATCGTTCAGGGAATCCGCGACGTGATGGCGCGCGTCTGATCGACGTCCATGTCCACCGTCGGCATCATCGTCAACCCCAACGCGGGTAAGGACATTCGCCGATTGGTGACCCCGGCCACCCACACCTCCGATGTCACCAAGGTGGGCATCGTGCGACGCGCCATCGTGGCCGCCGCCGAGGCCGGTGCCACCCGGATTTTGTTGATGCCCGATCGTCATCGGTTGGCCGAACGAGCCGCCGAGGGTTTGGGGTTGGACGGTGTCGACGGGCGGTGCGCGGTGGAAATCGTCGACGAACCGTTGAGCGGTTCACGCTTCGACACCATCGCGGCGGCACGACGTTTCTGGAAGGAACAAGCGGGTGCCGTCATCGCGTTGGGTGGTGACGGAACCTCTCGCGACGTCGCACTCGGCTGGCCCGACGCACCATTGATCGCCATCTCGACGGGGACCAACAACGTTTACCCCAGCGCCATCGACGGCACATCGGCCGGAGCGGCCGCGGCACTGGTGGCCGCCGGACACGTGGACATCGCTCGCGTGGGACGACGCTCCAAGCGGGTCACCGTGCGCATCGACGACGTCGTCATCGATGGTGGCGAGGAGCGTCATGTCTCGCGTGACGATCTGGCGTTGGTCGACCTGGCCTTCATCGACGCCCAGTTCGTGGGCGCCCGAGCAGTGCGTGATCCCAACACGGTTCGCGCCGTGGTCGCGGCCGTCGCCACACCGGCCAGCACCGGATTGTCCAGCATCGCCGGTCGCGTTCATCCCGTCGATCGCTGGGACGAAACCGGCGTTCTCATCCGACTCGGCAACGGAGGA
>RHCK01000133.1 GCA_010030605.1 Acidimicrobiia bacterium | reverse complement strand
GAAGCGCGTTCAGAAGAATAACAGTTTCCTTGAAATCACAACTTTCGTGGGGACCATGTATGACGGCAAGACAAACCTTTCAAACGATGTGTACAACGACGTTGCGAAAAGGTTTGGATCAAAGGTTTGTGAAACAAAGATCCCTCGAAATGTCCGCTTAGCTGAAGCGGTGTCCCATGGGCAACCAATCAATGTCTACGACCCGTCGTCGAAGGGCGCCATCGCCTATCGACTCGTTGCCAAGGAGGTGGCCGGTGGCGCGACGCCCAGGTCTCGGTAGAGGACTCGATTCCCTGATTCCGTCCGGCGAGGGACGCCCGACGCCGCCTACGGGCGGTGGCAGCGGACCCGCCCTCGTGGAGATTCCGGTGGGTGACCTCAGCACCAACCCGAATCAGCCCCGCCTGCACTTCGACGAAGAGGCGTTGGCCGAGCTCAGCGCGTCGATTCGTGAAATTGGCGTTCTTCAACCACTGTTGGTGCGGACACTTCCCGACGGGAGTTACCAGATCATCGCCGGTGAACGTCGCTGGCGCGCGGCGCAGCGTGCCGGTCTCGCCACGGTTCCGGCCGTGGTCAAGACCACCGACGACATGTCGTCCGTGGAGCAGGCGTTGGTGGAGAACCTTCACCGTCAAGACCTGTTGCCGTTGGAAGAAGCCGCCGCCTTTCAGCAACTGATCGACGACTTCCACCTCACCCACGACGCCGTTGCCAAGCGAGTGGGCAAGAGCCGCGCATCGATCACCAACTCGCTGCGCCTGCTCTCGTTGCCCCCGTCCATTCAGGGACTCTTGGCCGATGGCAAGTTGACCGCCGGTCACGCCAAAGCTCTCCTCGGATCACCTGACCGGGCGTACCAAGAGCAGATTGCCCGCCGTGCCGCCGACGAAGGTTGGTCGGTGCGGGCCGTGGAAGAAGCCATCCGAGATCGTGGCATGGAAAACGCCGGCCTGGATACCAGCGGCGGAGCGGGTGGCACCAGTACGGGCGGGGGAGGAACTCGACCCGTGAGCCGACTTCGTCAACCCGCGGTCCTCGAACTCGAGGAACGATTCTCGGACTACCTCGGAACCAAGGTGGACGTGAAGATGACGGGTGTCAACAAGAAGGGCACCGTCACCATCACGTTTGCGGGACTCGAAGACCTCGAGCGCATTTACGTCTTGATGATGGGTGGCGGGGACCACGACTCCGACGAGTGACACACAGGACTCATGAGGGTCAAGAAACCCTCAACCTGAACACGAAGGTTCTGCACAGACTGTGCACAACCCTGTGGATAACTAGGGAGCCCACGCCAGCAACGCCAAAAAGATGGCGTCGGCGATCCGTTGACCGCGTGGCGCCATGAACTCCGACGGACCCAAGGTCAGCACCACGGCGGGCATCTTGGTTTCGCGCAGGATCGGCAAGCGCATTCCCTGCACGGTCAATCGTGGAACAACGTCGCGGAGATGCCGTTCGATCAAGTGGGCCAAGGCTCGGCCGCCGGCCGACTCGAAGGCCGGAACCGAATAAAAGGCCACGCGGGCGGTGAAAGCGTCGCTCGCCTCGACCCCGACATACACATCCGCGCCGAACAGGTTCGCCGTGGCCCCCTGCTGGGCTGCTTCGTCATCGGTGGTCTCGATCAACATTGCGCCGTGGTCCCGTAGTGCGTCACCCAACGCCACCACCACCGATCCCAAGTCACCGAAACTGCCCACCGCCACGCGCCGACCGGCCAAAGGCTGACCGGTTCGAGCGTGTTCGGAGTCGCGCACCGCGGCAATACCGGGTCCGTCGCCGGTCATCTTCGAGAGCCGACGCAACACCATCACTGTGTCCGACGTGCACACACCGTCGATGTCGAGGCCCGCATTTTCCTGGAATTGGCGAACGGCTCGCGCCGCCAACGCCCCGAAGATGCCATCGATTCGGCCGACATCGAAGCCCAATCGCGACAAAATTCGCTGCAATTCGGCCACGTCATCGCCACGCAAGTTCGGCGAACGCAACATCAACGGTCGGTCACCCAGACTCCACCACGCTTCCACCAAGGTGGTCCAGGTGTCGTCGTCGCACACACCGGTCACCGGCAAACCACGATCTTGCTGAAAGTCGCAGATCGCTTGGCGCGTGTTGGCGCAATAGACACCCGGGGTCACCCCCGCGTCCGGCAGATATCCGGCGGCACCGAGGCGACGTTGCAGTTGCCGAACGGACTCGCCCGTGTCCTCGGGCGCGATCGCCATCAGCCGAAGAATTCCTCCAGGTCGGCCAACAACTGACCCTTGCCCTTGGCGCCCACCATGCGCTTTTTCAATTCGCCGTTGTGGAACACCAACAACGTCGGGATGCTCATCACCCCGTAACGCTGGGCGATGTCGCCATGGTCGTCGACGTTCAATTTGGCGATGGTGACCTGTCCGGCCTTTTCGCTGGCGATCTCACCGAGAATGGGGGCGATCATTTTGCACGGACCACACCATTCGGCCCAGAAGTCGACGACCACGGGGGTGGACGAAGAATTCACGGTTTCGTCGAAAGTTCCGGACGTGAGAGTGATGATGCCGTCAGCCATGACGGTCATAGTAACGCAGGTGCGTCAGTGCTGCTGTTCCAACCAACGCTCGGCATCGATGGCCGCCATGCACCCCGAACCTGCGGCGGTGATGGCTTGTCGGTACGTGTGATCCTTCACGTCGCCGCAGGCAAAAACGCCGGGAATGTTGGTGTACGTGGAGTCGGGTCGGGTGATGAGGTAGCCCGAATCCTCCATGTCGAGAACGCCCTTGAACACGTCGGTGTTGGGTCGGTGTCCGATGGCGATGAACAAGCCCGAGATGTCGAGCGAACTCTCGGCGCCGGTGACGGTATCGACCAACTTCACGCCCTCGAGTTGTTCGTCACCAATGATCTCGGACACGGCGGTGTTCCACCGCACTTCGATCTTGGGATTGTTGAGCGCGCGCTCCTGCATGATCTTGCTGGCGCGGAACGAATCACGACGATGAATCAAGGTGACTTTGCTGGCGAATTTGGTGAGGAAGGAAGCTTCCTCGATGGCCGAGTCACCGCCGCCGACCACGGCGATCTCTTTGCCACGGAAGAAGAAACCGTCGCAGGTCGCACACGTGGAAAGACCATGTCCGATCAAGCGTTCCTCGTCCTTGAGTCCGAGCATCAAACTTTGTGCACCGGTGGAGACGATCACCGAATCGGCCGTGAACACTTCGTCGCGCACGTGAACCTTCAATGGCTTCTCGCCGAATTCGACCTTGGTGGCTTTGGCAGTGAGGAACGTGGCACCGAACTTGGCGGCCTGATCGCGAAAGCGCATCATGAGTTCCGGCCCCATCACACCTTCGGGGAATCCGGGGAAGTTTTCCACCTCGGTGGTGAGCATCAACTGTCCACCGGGTTGATCCGAGGTGCTCGACGGCTCACCCTCGATGACGAAAGGCGCCAGATTCGCACGCGCGGTGTAGATGGCCGCGGTGAGACCGGCCGGACCAGAACCGATGATGATGACCCGATGATGCTTCGACATCAGACGCCTTCCTTGCTTTGACGCTTGATCATGAGGATGGTTCCGATCGAGCAGAACACCGCGCCCAGCACGAGATGCGACACCCACACGGACGTGTCGTGATCGAGGGGCCACTCGAGCAGGTTGATCAGACCACGACTGATGGCGATCAGGAGCAACGCGATGGCCATCATGCCGAGAAAGGCGGTCAGCAAACCGAAGACCACTCCGCGAGCGGCCATGACGATGGGCTTGGTGGTGCGATCGCGCACCTTGTCGATGGTGTCGACGATGGTGTCCGTGAAATCGGATGCCCAGTTCGGATCGGAAAGGGGATTGCCGGCCATGGAGCCGAGGCTAGCGATGAACCGACCTAGGGCGTCGTGGCGAACTGGATGGAACAGTCCGAGATGCGATAGATCACCACTCCATCGGTGGGCGACCAGTGGATTTCCACGGATTCCCCGTCGATGGTCGCGAGCGGAATGATCGTTCGGCGCAACTCGTCGGGGCATACGTCACCGATGGCTCCCTCCCTCGCGGCGTCGCTCGCCACCGCCACGTCGCTCGCCACCGCGGCCACCGCCACGTCGGCTTCGAACGTGGTGGGTTCGTTGCTCGCTGCATCACGGGTGGGCTCATCGGATCGATCCGACGACGTGACGGAGGTGACCGCCACACCAACGATCGTGGACACGGCCGCGGCCACCGCCAGACCAGCGACGTACGTGGTCACCCGTCGCCGCGGACGTGATGCAGCCATAGTGCGTGCGACCACGCTGTCGGTGGTCGTCACCGTGAGTTGACGCGATCGCGACAACGTCGAACGGACGTCTCGAAACTGGCTCGCTCGGCGAAGCACGTCGTCACGAAGGGACGACTCGATCATGTCGATCTCGACGTCGCCATCGACCAAACGGCTGGCCAGTTCGTCGATTCGTTCGGAGAGCGGTGCGTTGTTCATGGTTATTGGCCGTGATGTTTTTGATCATGATTTTGACGTTCGTCGCCCGAGGTCTGGTTCCCGAGGAGTTCGGCCAACTTGGCCCGACCCCGAGCGATACGCGAACGAACCGTTCCACCGGGAACACCGAGCACCTCGGCAATCTCCTCGTAATCCAGGTCCATGATGTCCCGTAGAACCACGGCCACTCGAAACTCCTCGGGGAGTTGTTGAAGCAGGGACCGAAGTTGGTCGGCATCGTCGACCTGTGTCTCGACGACGAGGCTGGCATCGTCGGCCATCTCGTGTTCATCGCTCACCACGTGTAGCCGTCGTCGTCGTCGTCGACTTTCGTCGATTGCGGCGTTCGCCGCGATGCGATACACCCAGGTGGTGAACGACGACCTTCCATCGAATCGACCGATATTGCGGACCACATTGATCAATGCGTTCTGGGTGGCATCATCGGCATCGGCGTCGTTGTTCAACGTTCGTCGGCAGACGTTGTGAACGAGCGGATGCACTTCCCTCACGATTGCCTCGATCGCGGCACGGTCACCACGTTGCGCTCGTTCGACCCGTTCCCACGGAATCGTGTTCATGGTGCGGATTGGACGCGAATCTCGCTGATGCTTCCGCGGTATGGGTTCACGTCACTGCAGAATCCACTGCGACCCGCTTCGGTGATGTACACGAGTGCGTATTGGGCCGGTTGCGTGAACGTGGCGATGATCGATTGACCCTGCTCGGAGTTGCCGTCCCAGATCG
>RHCK01000132.1 GCA_010030605.1 Acidimicrobiia bacterium | reverse complement strand
AGCGCTCTAAGCCCTCGCGAATACCTCTGGTCCGCGATGCTCCCGCATGGAGATGTTGGCGTGCGATATCGGTGAACTGATCAATCTGTCGAAGCAGGAATTCGCCGTGGCGTTGGCGGTCTTAAGCTGCCACTTTGCGTGGTAGTCATAGCCCGATTCTATGTTGACAACCCGGTTTGAGTAAATGGAGATACCGGTGGTCGTCGTGGTGATGGCCCCTGAGGGCTTCACTGTCGTGCCCGGAGCCGTGCTGGTGGTGGCGACGGTGGTCGTCGTTTCGAACAATTGCTCGGGCGCATCGACCAGTCGTGCCTTGCCTTGGAACACCGCGAGCACGGCTTTCATGTTGTCGGACTTCAACAACGGTTCGAGGACCGACTGTCCGCTCTTGTCCACGCCCTTGGCCTCGATTTGGTACGTGCGCATGGTCGCCGGATCGAGGGTCTTCATCGCCGAGGCCAATTCGAGAAGTTTGCCGGGTGTCAGGTTGGCGTCGAGGATCACGTTCTGAATGCCGGCATCGATGAGTTCCTTGGCCACCGTCGGACTACCGGCGCTCTTGTCGAGAGCTTTCTGGATGGCACGACGCAAGAAATCTTGTTGACGCGAGATACGTCCGCGATCGGCCGCGGGATCCTCGACCCATTCCTTCTTCTTGGGGTCGTAGTAATGGAAATGGCGGGATCGCACGTATGCCAGACCTTCCTCACCGCTGAACGTGTGGCAGCCCGGCGATTCGATGAGAAGGTTGGTGTTACGGTCGCGCACCGGAGTGGCGAACGGAACCCGCACGCCACCAACTGCATCCACGATCTGCTTGAACGCGCAGAAGTCGATGTTCACGTAATGATCGGCGAGGATGCCGAAGTTGTCCCAAATGGTGAGGATGAGCGTGTTGGGGTCGTCAGCGTTGAAGGCACTGTTGATACGGCCCATGCGTTTCGTGCCACCGATGCGAACCCACAAGTCGCGTGGGAACGACAACACCGCGGCGGCGTTCGTCTTCGGGTCGAGGCGCAACAACATGATGGTGTCGGCTCGTTCGCCGAGCCCATTGCGGTTTCCGAAAGCCGCCGCGTAGGGCGAATTGGGATCGACGCATGCCCCGTTGTCGCTTCCGGTGATGAGGAAGTTCTTGGCCGTGATGTCGACGGGGATCGGAGCTTCCGTGACGGGCGTGTCGCCGGTTGCCCCGTCGGCGACCGTGGTGCTGGGCAGAGTGAGAGTTGGTCCGCCGTCGGCGCCGATGATGGAGACCACGCGTCGGTCGTTGGCCTTTTCGTTTCCGTAGTACACGCCGATGGCCGCGCCGAAGCAGGCGATGATCACGAAGACGTTCAGTCCGAGGACGAATCGCTGGGTCCAGGTCCGGCGACGTTTGGGCGCCGGGTCGGGTTGCAACGTCGAGAGATGATTCAACGTGTCGTCACCGACACGGGGTTCGTCGTCATGGGGCGGCTGAACCTCGGTCACAAGGGTGAAAAACTACCGCTGTCGGGCCATTATTGGGGGTCGGACGCGGCCAGCACGACGTCGACCGACAAGGGCCCCGCGTGCACCGTGAACGTCCAGTCACGCACGCTCCCGGCTTCCGAGAGATCGGCGCGACCCAGTTCGATCGCCGCCAACTCCTCGGCCGACCCGCTGACCACGGCCGATGCGACCGGCGTCTTCTGCGAGGTCTTGGCTTCGGTCTTGGCGCGGCGCACTTGGGCCAAGACGTCGCCGATGGGTGTGATCAACGTCGCATCACCCACCGGACCCAACTCGTCGATGGTGGGCCATGTCGCATTGTGAACCGAGCCCGGTTGCCACCAACGCCACACGGTTTCGGTGGCGAACGGAATGAACGGAGCGAGCAAACGTTGCAGCGCGGACAACGCGATGCGCAACGCGAGTTGGGCCGACGCCGCTTGATCGCGACCCTGACTCTCGTAGGCGCGCCCCTTCACCAGTTCCACGTAGTCGTCACAGAACCACCAGAAGGTGGCTTCGGTGCGTTCGAGGGCCCGGGCGTAGTCGTATTGACCGAACGCCTCGGTGGCCTCGCGCACCGTGTCGGCGATGCGTGCCAACATCGCTCGATCGACGTTGTTGGACACCGTCGCCGCGGCGCCGGGTTCGGGGAAGCCGAGCACGAACTTGCTGGCGTTGAGCAACTTGGTGGCCAACTTGCGGCCGACCTTCATCTGTTCCTCGCTGAACGCGGTGTCGACGCCGGGTCGAGCCGAAGCCGCCCAGTAGCGCACCGCATCGCTACCGAACTTCTCGAACAGGTCGACGGGAGTCACGACGTTGCCCTTCGACTTCGACATCTTCTTGCGATCCGGATCGAGGATCCATCCGGACAGCGCCACGTTCGACCACGGCAACGAGTCGTGTTCGAAATGCGAACGCACGACCGTGCTGAAAAGCCAGGTGCGAATGATGTCGTGTCCCTGCGGGCGGATGTCCATGGGGAACACGCGCGAGAAGAGGTCGGCGTCGTCCTCCCAACGCCCGGCGATCTGCGGCGACAACGACGAGGTGGCCCAGGTGTCCATCACGTCGGGATCACCGGTGAAACCTCCGGGTTGATTGCGTCGATCCGCGGTGTAGCCCGGGGGCACGTCGGTGGAGGGATCGATGGGCAAGGACGCCTCATCGGGCACGATCGGCTCGTCGTGGATCGTCTCGCCCGATTCGTCGAGGCGATACCACACTGGAATGGGGACACCGAAGTAACGCTGGCGGCTGATGAGCCAGTCGCCGTTCAGACCTTCGACCCAATTCGAGTAACGGTGGCGCATGTGATCGGGATGCCAGGACAACTGTTCGCCTCGACCCAGCAGAGACGAGCGAAGATCGGCTTCGCGACCGCCGTTGCGGATGTACCACTGGCGACTGGTGACGATCTCGAGTGGGCGATCTCCCTTTTCGAAGAACTTCACGGGATGCGTGATGGGTCGTGGCTCGCCGAGCATCGCGCCCGATGCGCGCAACGCGTCGACCACCTTCGTCTGAGCCTGGTTCACGAACAGTCCGGCGATCTCGCCGTACGCGACCACGCCGGCTTCCGAATCCAGACCGGTCGGTGGCGTGGCGATGATGCGTCCGTCGCGGCCGATGATGGCACGAGTGGGCAGATTCAGTTCTCGCCACCAGATGACGTCGGTGAGGTCACCGAAGGTGCAGATCATGGCGATGCCGGTGCCCTTGTCGGGTTGAGCGAGTGGATGGGCCACGATGGGCACTTCCACCCCGTACAGCGGAGTGCGCACCTTCGATCCGAACAGTGGTTGGTAGCGCTCGTCGTCGGGATGCGCCACCAACGCCACGCAAGCAGCAATCAGAACCGGGCGAGTGGTGTCGATGATGACGTCGCCACCGCCATCGACGCGCGCGAAAGCGATCTGGTGATACGCGCCCGGTCGCTCGCGATCCTCGAGTTCGGCCTGCGCCACTGCCGTCTTGAAGTCGATGTCCCACAGAGTGGGGGCTTCCTGTGTGTACGCCTCACCGCGCGCGAGGTTGCGAAGGAAAGCTCGTTGGCTGGCTCGACGACTGCGTTCGTCGATGGTGGCGTAGAGCAACGACCAATCGACCGACAGACCGAGTCGGCGGAAAAGGTCCTCGAAGACTTTTTCGTCCTGATGCGTCAGTTCCTCGCACAGCTCGATGAAGTTCGGACGCGAGATGGCGACCGGTTGGTGATCCTTGGGCGGGTCACCACGAAACGGCGGCTGGAACCCGGGTTGGTACGCCACGTTCGGATCACAACGCACACCGAAGAAGTTCTGCACGCGACGTTCGGTGGGTAGACCGTTGTCGTCCCAACCCATGGGGTAGAAGACCGACTTGCCGGACATGCGTTGGAAACGAGCGATGGTGTCGGTGTGGGTGTACGAAAACACGTGCCCCATGTGCAACGAACCACTGACGGTCGGTGGGGGCGTGTCGATCGCGTACACCTTCTCGCGCGAAGCGGAACGGTCGAACGAATATGTGCCCTCCGTCTCCCATACTCGCACCCACTCGCTCTCGATTCCGTCGAGTGAAGGCTTGTCGGAGATGGCGGCCATGGGTTGCAAGGCTATAGGTGGACCGGCGTTGGGGCGTAGGCTCGCACCATGTTCAGGCTGTACGACACCGCCACATCGGAGGTTCGCGAGCTTCGGCTGCGCACTCCGGGCAAGGTGGGCATCTACCTGTGCGGCCCCACCGTGTACGGCCCTCCTCATCTCGGACATGGTCGTGCCACGCTCGTGTACGACATCTTGCGTCGCTACCTCGAATGGACCGGTCTCGAGGTGCGACTGGTGTCGAACATCACCGACATCGACGACAAGATCATCGACCGAGCGAATCGTGAGTCGCGGCCGTGGCAGGACATCACGCACAAGTGCGAGAACGTGTGGTTCGAGGCCATGGGCAAGCTGAACGTTCGGCGACCAACCGACGTTCCGCATGCCACCGAGTACGTCGAGCAGATGGTCGACATGATCGCGACGCTCATCGAACGTGAAAACGCCTACGTCACCGACGACGGGGTGTATCTCAGTGTTCCCAACGTCCCGGATTACGGCTTGCTGGCCCACCAGAGCTTGGACGACATGTTGTCGGGCGGAGGCGATCGCGAAGTCTTCGGCGCCGGCAACAAGCGACACCCCGCCGATTTCGCCCTCTGGAAGTTCAGCAAGCCGGGTGAGCCGTCGTGGCCCTCGCCGTGGGGTGATGGGCGACCCGGTTGGCACAGTGAGTGCGTGGTCATGAGTTTGTCGATCCTTGGTGAGGGTTTCGATCTTCATTGCGGTGGCATGGATCTGAAGTTTCCGCATCACGAGAACGAACGAGCACAAGCAGTGGCGCTCGGTCGCGAATTCGCGAACCATTGGATGCACAACGGATTCGTCGTCGACACCGAGGGCGAGAAGATGTCGAAGAGTTTGGGCAACGTGGCCAACCTTCTCGATCTTCTCGAGCACTACGACCCGCGCGCCTATCGACTCGTTCTGTTGCAGACGCATTACCGCAGTCCGGTTCGTATCGGTCAGGACAACATCGACGCGGCGGTGAACGCTTTGGGCGGACTCGATTCGTTCGCCGCTCGTTCCCAACATCTGGTCGGCTCGGTCGCCGATCCCGAGGTGATCGCGCGATTCCGTGAGACGATGGACGACGACATGGATACTCCATCGGCCACGGCGCTGTTGTTCGAAACCGTTCGACGTGCGAACACCGCCCTCGACGCGAACGATCCA
>RHCK01000131.1 GCA_010030605.1 Acidimicrobiia bacterium | reverse complement strand
ACCGAGGCCAAGATTCCCGAGACCGCGACGATCACGGCGATCAACAACAGGATGTACTTGTTGTCGTAAGCCCAAGTGTGATGAATGTCGGCCTCACCGAACTCGATCACCGGCTCGAGCCACTTCTCGAGGAAGTGCAGATCCTTCGTGAACGGCAACTGCATCGCACCACCAACCACCGACAGACCAGCCAGCACCACCAATGGCAGCAACATGATCTTGGGGCTCTCGTGCGGCTTGAAGTCGCCGTGCGCTCCGTGTTCGTCGCTGTGATCGCTCCAACGCGCCTCACCGAAGAACACCATGATCACCTGTCGGGTCATGTAGTACGCGGTGAGCAGAGCCGTGATCATTCCGACCACGTAGAGGACGGGGCTCTTGGCGAACGCGTAGAGCAGGATCTCATCCTTGCTCCAGAACCCGGCGAACGGCGGCACACCAGCGATGGCCAGCCAGCCAATGATGAACGTGAAAGCCGTGATGGGCATCAACTTGCGCAACGCGCCCATCTTGCGCATGTCCTGTTCATGGTGCATGCCGTGGATGACCGAACCACTTCCGAGGAACAACAACGCCTTGAAGAACGCGTGGGTGACCATGTGGAAGATGGCCGCGACGTACGCGCCCGATCCGACGGCGAGGAACATGAAACCGAGCTGACTGACCGTCGAATACGCCAACACCTTCTTGATGTCGGTCTGAGCGACGGCGATGGTGGCAGCGAACAATGCGGTCGCCACACCAACGACGGCGATGATCGTGGGCGCCCAGTCGTAGGCGATGGACAACACCGGGTTCACGCGGGTCATCAAGAAGACTCCCGCGGTGACCATGGTGGCCGCGTGAATGAGCGCCGACACCGGAGTCGGACCTTCCATGGCGTCGGGCAGCCAAATGTAGAGCGGCAACTGAGCGCTCTTGCCGCAGGCGCCGATGAAGAGCATCAGACCGATCGCCGTGGCGGTGACACCCGAGATGGCTCCGGACTCCGCGGCATGATTGATGCCCGCGTAGCTGAGGGTGCCGGTGGCGCCGAACGCGAGGAACATTCCCATCATCACGCCCCAGTCACCGACGCGGTTGGTGACGAAGGCCTTCTTGCCGGCCGTGGCCGCACTCTCGCGCGTGTGCCAGAAGGAGATGAGGAAGTAGGAACAGGTACCGACGCCTTCCCAACCAAGGAAGGTGACCAACAGGTTCTCCCCCATCACCAGCATCAGCATCGAGAAGACGAAGAGGTTGAGGTAGATGAAGAACTTGCTGAACTTCGGATCACCGTGCATGTAGCCGATGGCATAAAGATGAATCAGCGTGCCGATGCCGGTGACGAACAACGCCATCGTGATGCTCAACGGATCGGCGAGGAACGCCAAGTCGACGTGCAAGGAGCCCACGGGAACCCACGAGAAGGCGGTCAGAACGTGATGACGCTCTTCCATGGGCTTGGAGATGAGATCGAGGAACACCGCGGCGGTGACGACGAACGATCCACCCACCATCAACGCGGCGACCGCGCCCGATTTCGGTTCACCGAGAATTCGACCGAAGACGACGTTGATCAAGAAGCCGAGCAATGGGAGCGCCGGGATCAACCAGATGAGATCAAGCATCGAGAACCACTATCCCTTCATCGCCGAAATGTCGTCGGCGGTCGCACCCGGGCGACGGCGCATGATGGACACGATGATTCCCAGACCAACGACGACCTCGGCCGCGGCCACGACCATCACGAAAAAGACCGTGGTTTGACCACCGATGTCGCCCAACTTCTTCGCCAAGGCGACGAAACTGAGGTTGACGGCGTTCAGCATGAGCTCGATGCACATGAACATGACCAACGGGTTGCGACGAACCAGCACTCCGACGGCCCCGATTCCGAACAACACCGCGGCCAGGATGAGGTACCAGGTCGTGGTGGGGGTGGCGGCGGCGACGAGCGACATCACGAGTCCTTCCCCGCACTCTTGATGCGACGGGTGAGGAGAACCGTGCCGACCACTGCCACGACGAGCAACACCGAGGTGACCTCGAATGCCACCACGTAGTCACCGAACACGCTGCGCGCCAGCTGCTTGATGTTGGTGTCACCATCGCCAACGACATCGGCCACGTTCAGACCTTCTCCGCGTGTCCCGATCGCGTCGCGCGAGGAAACCACCGCGGCCACCACCAAACCGATCACGCCGACACCGACGATGGCGGCCAACGGTCGCTGCACCTTGAACGGTTCGCTGGAGATGTCCTCGGTGCGATCGACGCCAAGGAGCATGATGACGAACAAGAAGAGCACGACGATCGCACCGGCGTACACGATCACTTGAACGGCGGCGAGAAAGTGCGCGTTCTGGGCCACGAACATCACCGCGACACCGAACAGCGTGAGGATCAGGCTGAGTGCGGCGTGAACGGGGTTGCTACGAACGATCACGCCCACGGCTCCGACCAGAATCATGGCCGCGGCCAACACGAAGACCACCAACTCCATCAGTGGTCACCTCCGTCACGAACGCTTTGCACGGGTTCGGGCGCGCGCTCGCCGTAACCGAGTTCGCCGCTCCAACCCACGACACCTTCGAAAGTGGCATCGCCGGACGGTGCGGTGGCCCGCACCCAACCCGACGTCAACAGATCCTCGCCTTCGCGCCAGTCCTCCCACGGAAGCCGTTGAGGACGACCGTCGTCACCCACCACGAGTTCGGCCTTGGTGTAGATGGCGTCCTTGCGGTTGGTGAAGGAGAATTCGAAGAGCTTCGACTCGGTGATCGCCTCGGTCGGGCAGGCCTCCACGCACAGGTCGCAATGGATGCAACGCAAGTAGTTGATCTCGTAAACGAAGCCGAAGCGCTCACCGGGTGACGTGGGGTTGTCGGGATCGTTGTCGGCTCCACGGACGTAGATGCACTTGGCGGGGCACACGCCGGCGCACAGTTCGCATCCGATGCACTTCTCCATGCCGTCCTCGTAGCGATTGAGAACGTGTCGACCGTGCAAGCGCTCGGGCTTGTCCGCCTTCTCGTCGCGATGCGGCTTGCCCTTCTTCAGTTCGCGACCACCCGAGTACTCGCGAGTGACCTTGTTGCGCCGACCCACTTGACGCAGGGTCACGAGAAATCCACCGAGGTAACCCATCAGAACGTCGCCCCCTCACGATCACGATTCGCGCGACTCACCCGAACGGCCGTCGACATCAAGGCGGCGCATCCGGCCACCACGACAGCGGCGATCACGCCGACCACGCCACGATTCCATCCCTCGTCACGACCCAGTTGCAGGACCGCCATCAACATGAACCACCCGAGCGAGGCCGGAATGAGGATCTTCCAACCGAGATCCATCAACTGGTCGTAACGGAATCGCGGAAGGGTGGCGCGCATCCAGACGTACACGTAGAGGAAGATCAGCACCTTGATGATGAACCAGAGAGTGCCTTCGATCGCGCCCGGCACGACCGGAATGTCGAACAAGCCCTGCGGTCCTCCGAAGAACAGGGTCACGATGATGCCGCTCATGGTGACCGTGTTCATGAACTCGGCGAGGAAGAACAATCCGAATCGAATGCTCGAGTATTCGGTGTTGAACCCGCCCACCAATTCCTGTTCCGCTTCGACCAAGTCGAACGGCGGGCGATTCATTTCGGCGGTGGCGGCCAACATGAAGATGATGAACGGAACGATGCCCGTGGACACCACGTGCCAGTCCGCGAAGCCGCTCTGATTGCCCACGATCCCACTGGTGGACAAGGTGCCCGCCATCAGCAAAACGGTGGCGATGCTCAGACCAAGCGCCGCTTCGTAAGACACCATCTGGGCCGAGGCGCGCACGGATCCGAGCAACGGATACTTCGATCCGCTCGACCAGCCGGCGAGCATGATTCCGTACACGGCGACCGACGACAGCGCCATGAACAAAAGGATTCCGACGGGCGGATCGGCCAGCTGAACTCGCGTCGTGTGGCCGAACCATTCGACGAGACCGTTCTTGCCATCGGAGAAGTCGCCGCCGAGCGGGATGACCGACCACACGAGGAACGCCGGCACGAACGCCAGATACGGAGCCAACTTGAACACGAATCGGTCGGCACGGTCGGGCAACAGGTCTTCCTTGAAGAACAACTTGATGCCATCGGCGAGCGTCTGCAACAAACCCCACGGACCGGCCTTGTTCGGACCGATGCGGTTGCCCATGCCGGCGATGGCCTTGCGCTCGAACCACACCATGAACATGGTGACGAGAAGACCGAGAGCGAAGATCGCCACCACTTTCAGCAAGATGATGAGAAGCGGAGCCCAGATGAGGTCTCCGATGGCGATGGGATCGAGGGCGAGGAGCGCGGACATCAGAGCGTCTCCACCTTCACGTCGTTGACCCATTTCGTCGCATCGATGAGTTCGCCGATGTTCGCGCCACTCTGCGCCCACGCCGCCCACACCGTCCCGCGCTGCACCTGCTCGTCGGCTTCGACTTCCATGATGATCGATGTGCGATCACCGGAAACCTTGACGGTGGAGCCACTGCTCGCACCGAGACGCTCGAGATCGAGAGGGTGCATGTGCAACGCCGCTCCGGGGGCGAGCGGAGCGAGCGACGGCGACTCGGCGACGTTGCGACCGTTGTCGTACAACTTGCGACCGACCACCAAGCGATAACCGAAACCGGGCTTGTCGGCCACTGGAGGTGCAACGCGCGCCGGGGCCACCTTCGACGAGTGATTCAGCAACACCCCGTCGGGTCGAGCCGACAGCGCCGCACGCGTGGCCGATGCGAACTCGGCGACCGACGAGATCAGGTCGGCATGAACGTCGGACACGGATCCGACACCGAGGTCGTGACCCATGATGTCGGCCAACTCGATCGCGACCATCCAGTCCGGACGCGCGGTACCCGCCACGTTCACCTTTCGCGCGAGTCGAGTGACCCGCCCTTCGAGATTCGTGGTGGTGCCGTCTTTCTCGCCGAACGCGGCAGCAGGGAGTAGGACATTGGCCTTGGCCGACGACGAGGTGGCGAAGGTGTCGATGGCGATGATGTTCGGAACGGCCGCCAACGCGCGACGAGCGAGATCGGTGTCGGGGCAGTCGGCGATCGGGTCGGAACCGACGAGCACCAAGCAGTCGATCGATCCCGCGGCCGCGTCACTCAGGATGTCGATCGCATCGCGACGACCGAGTCCGACAGTCAAGTATCGGGTCAGCCCGGATTCCCGCGCCGTGAATTCGATGATCTTCGAGCGCTTCTTCTCCGAGGCATCGCGGAGTCGCAGATACAG
>RHCK01000014.1 GCA_010030605.1 Acidimicrobiia bacterium | reverse complement strand
CCGAGAACGCGCGCAACTTCTACGGCGCGAGCCTCGATCACACCATCTGGTTCCACCGACCCATCGAAAGCGATCGTTGGCATCTGCACGACTTCACGTGTCATTCGATCGGCAACAGTCGCGGTCTCGCGATCGGTCACATCTTCAGTGAGGACGGCATCCATGTGGCGACCGTCGCGCAGGAGGCTCTCATTCGCGACTGGCGTTGACGTTCGGATCTCGAAACGAAAAACGGGCGCCCATTGGGCGCCCGCGTTTACTGGTGGTCGAGACCGGCGTCGATCCGGTGACCCTACGCTTTTCAGGCGTATGCTCTGCCGACTGAGCTACTCGACCTCGTGCGATCGTTTCCGATACGCACTAGCGGTCCCGACGGGACTCGAACCCGCGACCTCCGGCTTGACAGGCCGGCGTGAACTCCAACTTCACCACGAGACCAAACGTTGTGTGCTTGTTTGGGTATTGCTATCGCCGGTTGCCCGGTTTGCACCCCCAACGGGATTCGAACCCGTGCCGCCACCTTGAAAGGGTGGTGTCCTAGGCCACTAGACGATGGGGGCTAGGTACTCGTCCGATGAGAGCGGGGCAACTCTAACAGCCAGCTCGGCCGATACCACCCGAGCCGTCAGCCCTGCATGAGCGCGGTGACCGCACTGTCCAGGAGCCAGGACAAGAAGTGGTACATCGCCATCTCGGCGGCCAACGGTGAATCGGGATCGTCATCTTCGTCGTCGTCCTCGTCGGTGATGTCGAGGATGGTGCCGAGAATCAGTCGAACGCTGTTCAGGGAGACCACGAAGGCGTTCAACTGTTCCCCGCTCATGGTGCTCGACGACGTGTCGGCCAGAAGTTCGTCGATTCGACCGATCGAATCCAGTCGACTGGCCACGAGTTCGTCGCGCATCAACCGCTGGTACTCGGTCTCGGCGTCGGCGTCCTCACCAGTGGAGTGGGTGTAGGCCGGAGGGAAGAGTCGAGCCATCTTGGGATCGCCGACGGGCATCGACGTCAACAGTTCGCGCACCTCGCCCACCAATCGTCGAATGAAATGACGTTCGTCATCATCCAGATTGATGATGTATCCGTTGCGCCCGTTCTCGAACGGTGGTTTGCGACGCGCCATCTCAGTCGCCGCCGTCTTTCCGCCCGCCGTCTTTTTGCCCACCATCTTTTTGCATGGTTGCCCACAGGCCGTGTTCATGAAGGCGGTACACGTCCATCTCTGCTTTCTCACGACTGCCCGATGACACCACGGCTTTGCCTTTCTCGTGCACGTCGAGCATCAGCGCGGTGGCCTTTTCGAGGCTGTATCCAAAGAGTTTTTGGAAGACGAAGGTGACGTAACTCATCAAGTTGATGGGGTCGTTCCAGACCAAGACGATCCATGGGTTGTCCAACGAGGTCGACTCGTCGACCTCGGGTCGCACGACGGTGGAGGGTGCCGCGGCGACGAGAGTCACGCCTTCTCCTTGCACGGCTTCATTGTCACGGTTGGTGGACTGTTTCGCACCCCCATACGATCGGACGTGATGTCCGCCGGATCCCGCCCCCTCGTGCCGTCACGGCTGGCACCCGGTGGAGTGGCCGCGCACGGTCCGCGACGTACCCCGACCACCAAACTCGGCGGGTACATCGCGCTCATGAAACTGCGGGTGGTCGAACTTCTGTTGATCACGACGGTGCCCACCATGGTGCTCGCCGAGCAAGGTTGGCCATCATGGGGATTGGTCGTGGTGACCCTGATCGGGGGCACCCTGGCCGCCGGTGGCGCCAATGCCATCAACATGGTGATCGATCGGGACATCGACGCCCTGATGGAACGCACGAAGGGTCGCCCACTGGTGACCGGATTGATCGCCCCCCGAGACGCCCTGATTTTTGCATTGTCCCTGCAAGTGGCGGCTTTTTTGGTCCTGTGGATGGGTGCCAACCTGCTGTCGGCGGTCCTCACCATGTCGGCGACCGCCTTCTACGTGTTCGTCTACACCATCTGGTTGAAACGCACGAGCCGCCAGAACATCGTGATCGGCGGGGCGGCTGGGGCCGTACCGGTGCTGGTGGGTTGGTCGGCCGTCACCAATTCACTCGCCTGGGAGCCATTTATCCTGTTCACAGCCATATTTTTGTGGACTCCCCCGCACTTTTGGGCCCTGGCCATCAAGCACGCCGATGACTACAAGGCGGCTCAGGTGCCCATGTTGCCGACCGTCGTTCCGATGCGTCAGACCATCATGTCGATGCTCGCGTACACGGTGCTCCTCGCCGCCGTCACCCTCGTTCTGGGTCCGGTGGCGGACCTTGGACCGATCTACATGGTGTCGGCCGGGGTGTTGGGCGCGGGATTCATCGCCAGTGCCATCGACTTGGGTCGTCACCCCACTCCGGCTCGGTCGATGCGGGTCTTCGGATTCTCGATCACGTACGTCACCGTGCTCTTCGTCGCCATGGCCGTCGACGTGCTCGTCCGTCACGGCATCTGATCACAAGCGCACGACCTGTGACCCTCGTCGGTCGGGTGGGATTTCGGTCTGATCAGGACAAAGTGGGTAATGTCAGACACTGGAAATCGTGTTGAAACCCCCGAGGAACGTGGAGCACCCACGTCCCTCTCGTTGCGCGTGAAGCGAGCCATCTCGAATGACATCAATTGATACGCACCACGCCGCCGGCACTTCGGCTGCACCCCCCGCCGTCGCCGCGTGGATCACGTCGGCTGACCACAAACAGGTCGGTCGTCTCTATGCCGGCACGGGTCTCGTCGGCCTGCTCGGCGGTCTGGTTCTCGCGGTTCTCGTCGCTTTCGAGCGCATCGATGCCGAGGGCTATCAATTGCTCGATGCCAACTCGGTGGCACAGGTGCTCTCCGCCGCTCGTCTCCTGCTCACGTTCGGTGCGGTCGCACCGCTGTTGCTCGGCATCGCGGTCGCCGTCGTTCCCTTGCAGTTGGGTGCGCGGTCGTTGGCGCTTCCGCGCTTGGCGGCCGGCGGCTACTGGATGTGGCTCACCGGTCTCGGATTGGCAGTGGCCTCGATCATCGCCAACGGTGGACCCGGTGGCGGATCGTCCGACATGGTCGACCTCTACGTGTTGGGCACCATCGTCATGGCGGGTGGTCTGATCATGACCGCCACGTCGGTGGCCACCTCCGTGCTCACCTCGCGCGCACCCGGAATGGGGCTCTTGCGTGCACCGATGTTCTCGTGGTCGGCCTTGGTCGGTTCCGTCACCCTGATCCTGGCCCTGCCGGTGTTCATCGGAACGTCGATCTATCTCTACGTCGATCACAAATACGCCCGCGCCGCATTCGGCGGAAACGTCGGAATCTCCGATTGGGCCGGTTGGGCGTTGTCACAGCCCTTCACGTATTTGTTGGCGATTCCCGCTTTGGGAATGGTCCTCGACATCGTTCCCGTGATGGGCCGCACGAAGTTGGCGCAGCGTTCAGCGGCGAACGTCGCGATCGGCATCGTGTCGGTGTCGGTGTTGGCCACCGTCACCCAGTCGACGGTTTCTCTGCCGTGGGACGGAGAGAAATTCTTCGACAACCTCGGCGACAAGATCGCCGACCTCCTTCCGTGGGGTTTGTTGACCGTCGTTCCGTTGCTCGGAGTTCTCGGCGTCCTCGGTCTCAGTGGTCTCACACTGAAGAACGGCAAGCCACGCGTCGCTGCTCCGTTGGTGTTCGCGATGCACGGTCTTCTCACCATTCTTCTTGGTGTGGCGGCCAATGTTCTCGGCTCGATCGATGATGCCGGTTTGCGCGGTTCCATCTTCGAAGCGGGCACGTACGTGGCCATCACGTTCGGGACGGTGACCATCGCCTTCGGTGCGTTGTGTTACTGGGGACCCAAGTTGTGGGGGCGCCGCATCTCCGACAAGGCCGCGTTGCCGCTGGGTCTGCTGGCTTTGCTCGCCACGGCGTTGGGCTCGATTCCGTACATGATCGCTGGTTTCGCCGATCAGCCCGCTGGTGCGCTCGACGGTTTCTCGTACGAGGGTCCGCAGGAATTGTGGAACACGCTCACCACGGCGGGTTTCGCACTGATGTTGCTCACCACGTTGGCTTTCGTCGCTTTGGCGTTGAAGAGCTTCACATCCGGTGAGGCCGCCGGTGACGATCCCTGGGATGGCCAGACGCTCGAGTGGGCCACCTCGTCGCCGCCGCCGGCCGACAACTTCTCCGATCTCGTCGTCGTCGGTTCGGCGACTCCGCTCGCCGATCTCAAGTCCAACACGAACGGGAAGGACGCCTGATGCTCGCGTTGCCCCCCGCCCCCCAAGCCCCGGCCCGTCGTCAGGTGTTCGTGGCCACGTCTCTCGCGGCCGCGGCCGGAACAACCTTGCTCGGCGGAATGCTCGCCATGTGGTTGCAGTTCCGCGCCGACGCACCTCTGCGTGAGTCGGCCAAGCGCGGAATGATCAAAGACTGGATGCCGGCCAAGATCGTGGTCCCCGAAGTTGCGACCAACATGATGTTGATCGGTCTGTGTGTCGTGTGCGTCATGGCGCAGTGGGCGGTGTACTCGGCCAAGCGCAACGATCGCACTCACGCGGGGTTGGCGTTCGGTCTCACGGCGCTGTTTGGTCTGATGGTTGTCAACGCTCAGGTGTACACCTGGACCCAGATGGGCGTTGCCGTGAATGGTGGCGCGTTCCACACCATGTTCTATGCCATCACCGGCACCATGATGGTGTTGCTGGTGAGCGGACTCGTGTTCACGGCGGTGGCCGCTTTCCGATACCTCGGCGGGCGCACCAAGGAGCTCGAGGTCGTGTCGGCGAATGCTCTGTATTGGTACTTCCTCACCGCGGCCTTCACCGCGTTGTGGTTCGTCGTCTACGTGCAGAAGTGACGGGGCAGAACTCATGATCACCACCGGATCGAAATTCCTTTATGGCCTCGGAACCGCCACCACGGTGGCGGCCATTCTTTGGTTCATCGCCAACGATGGCGGTTCCATCGGAGTCGTCGCGTTGGCGTTCCTCGCCGTCGCTCTGTTCTTCATCGGTGCCATCGCGTCGTTCGTGCGTGACGGGCACGTCTTGTCCACCGAGACCGAAGCTCACGCCTCGAGTAATGCCGCCCAGCGCGGCGTCGGACGTAGTTGGTTCCCGTTCGGAACGGCGTTCGCCACCGGCATGGTCGCGGTCGGACTGGTGAGTTCGCCCGGCATCTTCAAGGTGGGTATCTGTTTGCAGTTCGCCATGCTCGGTGAATGGCTCATCAAGAACTGGAGCGACCGCGCGTCGTCGAATCCCGCCTACAACGAAAAGGTGCGGTCGTGGGTGGTGCATCCGCTCGAGATTCCCGTTGGTGGTTCGTTGTTGCTCGCCGTGATCGTGCTGTCGTTCTCGCGCATCATGTTGTCGATCTCCAAGGAGTCCGGTCCCATCGTCTTCGCCATCGCGGGTGCACTGGTGCTCTTCGTGGGTTCCATGATCAGCGTTCGACGCGGGGCCAGTCGTCGCATCGTCGGAGCGTTGGCCGGTGTGGTGTTGGTGGCGTTGTCCGGAGCCGGCATCGCCCTCGCGCTCGATGGTGAGCGCCACGAGTTGACCGTGGCCGCCGAAGAGGATCACTTCGCGCATCGTCCGTGTGGCGAGGAAGCCGAGGAAGCCGACGAGGACGCGGGTCGAGCCGTGTCGGCCAAGAGCAGCGTGGCCGCCACGGTCATTCTGCGCGACGGCCGGTTGTTCGCCGAGATGGACGGATGGGCCGGCGAGTTGTCGGCCATCACGTTGCAGCGTTCGAATCCCTCGAACATCTTGTTCATCAACGAGGACGACCACGAGCATCGAATGGTGGTCACCTACGGAATGATCACCGAGGATCTCGGCGGTGGAGTGTCCAAGGACACCGTGCTCGAAGCCTGCACCTCGTTGATCGGTAAGGGTGGCACTCAAGCGGTGTCCGTCGTCATCCCGAAGCCCTCGTTCGCAAGTGAAGAGCCGTACTCGATCACCGTCCCCGGTGTCGAAGGTGCGTCCATCGAGATTCAGGTGCCGTGAGTCACCCCTGCCCCCATAGAGAGTCGATCTGAACCCATGAGTACCGTGAGCAACGTGAACGAGCGAGCAGGAGTGTCGATGAAGTCATCGCGTCGTTGGTCGACCGCCATCAAGTCGACGTTGGCCGTGTCCGCCCTGACGTTCTTGGCCGGTTGCGCCAAGGATGCCCCCCAAGACACGTGGCAGCCCGCCGGCCCGAACGCCGAGAAGATCGACAATCTTCAGCGTCCAGTGTTCTACGTCGCCGGCATCGTGGGTGTCATCGTCTTCGCGGCGGTGGCGTGGGTGATCTTCCGTTACCGCGATCGCGGACAGGCTCTGCCCGAGCAGACTCACGGAAAGCCCGCTCTCGAAATCACCCTCACCGTCATCCCGGTCCTGATCCTCATCGGTGTCGGTGTGCCGACAGTGGGAACCATCTTCGATTTGGCCAAGACCAGCGACACCGAGATGACCATCAATGTCACCGGTCAGCAGTGGTGGTGGGAGTACGACTATCCGGCCGTGGGTGACAACGCGGATGTGTATGGCATCAGTGAACCCATCGTGACCTCCGGTCAGTTGGTCATCCCCGAGGACACCAAAGTTTTGTTGCGCGTCACCAGCCGCGACGTCATCCACTCGTACTGGATCCCGAAATTGAACGGCAAGAAGGACGGAGTCCCCGGTCGCGTTCACCTCCTGCGCCTCGAGGGTTCCGAGCCCGGCATCTATGCCGGTCAGTGCACCGAGTTCTGCGGACTCTCCCATGCCTACATGCGCATGGAGACCGTGGTGTTGTCGAAGACCGATTACGCGGCGTGGGTGGCGAATCAGCTCGAGCCCTACGCATCTCCGTCGGCCGACAACGCTTTGGCCGTCGAGGGCGAGAAGTTGTTCTTGCAACAGTGCGCTCGTTGCCACCAGGTCAACGGTCTGCTCAACCCCGATGGAACACCGAACATTGCGGCGCCCGACCAGTACGTGGTGTCCGGCGCTGCTCCGAACCTGACCAACCTCATGACCCGCAACACGTTCGCGGGAGCGTCGTGGGACCTGCTCACTCCGGAATGTCGCGACGATGTGTGGAATGCATCGTCCGCGGAGTTCGGTGCGAAGTATCTGGCCGGCGTCAGCGAGGACTGTCTGAACCAGAAGGATCTTCGTGAGTGGTTGCGCAACGCTCCGGAGAAGAAGCCCATGTATGCGGACCCCACCAAGCTCACCGAAACCGGTGGCAAGTACCGCGGAATGCCCGCCCTCGGTCTCACCGAGGACCAGATCAACGCAATCGTCGCCTACCTGCTCGAGCGGAAGTAAAGGGAGAACACTCGGATGGCCATCATCGAACGTCCCTCCAGTGAGGTCGCCGTCGTCGGCGGTGCCTCCGTCGGCGTCAAGCCGAGCGAAGCACTCGGCGTGTTCAAGCGACCGGCGGCCAGCACGTCGTGGCGCGACTGGCTCGTCACCGTCGATCACAAGAAGCTCGGCATCATGTACGGAGTCGCCGCGTTCTTCTTCTTCATCGTGGGTGGCGTCGAGGCGTTGCTCATTCGCCTTCAATTGATCGCACCGAACGGCAAGGTTCTGAACGCCGATCAGTACAACCAGATGTTCACGATGCACGCCACCACGATGGTGTTCCTCTTCGTGATGCCCATGGCCGCGGCGTTCGCGAACTATTTCGTGCCGTTGCAGATCGGCGCTCGAGACGTGGCATTCCCGCGCATCAACGCCTTCGGCTTCTGGTGCTTCCTCTTCGGTGGAATCTTCCTGAACTCGGCGTGGTTCCTGGGCGGAGCGGCCGATGGTGGCTGGTTCATGTACGCACCGAACTCCAGCACGCTCTTCTCTCCGAGTCACGGCATCGACTTCTGGACGATGGGTCTGCAGATCACCGGTATCGCCTCGCTGACCGGTGCCATCAACTTGATCGTCACCATCTTGAACATGCGCGCCCCGGGGATGAAGTTGATGCGCATGCCCATCTTCACCTGGATGGTGCTGGTGGTTCAGTTCCTGCTGTTGTTCGCGATCCCAGTCATCACCGTGGCGCTTTTCCTGCTCACCTTCCAGCGGTCCTTCGACGCCACGTTCTTCGATGTGGCATCCGGAGCCGATCCGCTGTTGTGGCAGCACTTGTTCTGGATCTTCGGACATCCCGAGGTGTACATCCTGATCTTGCCGTCGTTCGGCATCGTGTCGGAGATCCTTCCGGTCTTCTCGAAGAAGCCGCTGTTCGGTTATCCGATCGTGGCGATGTCGGGTGCGGCGATCGGTTTCGTGGGTTGGGGTGTGTGGGCTCACCACATGTTCGCCTCCGGCCTCGGTCCGGTGTCGGTGACCGTGTTCTCGATGGCCACCATGGCCATCGCGGTGCCGACTGGCGTGAAGATCGTGAACTGGGTCATGACCATGTGGGGCGGCAAGTTGAGCTTCACCGTTCCGATGCTGTTCTCGATCGCCCTCGTCGTGCAGTTCACCATCGGTGGTCTCTCGGGCGTCACGCACGCCGTGGCCCCCAGCGACACGCAGCAGACCGACACTTATTACATCGTCGCTCACTTCCACTACGTGTTGTTTGGTGGCGCCATCTTCGGTTTGTTCGCCGGTTTCTATTACTGGTGGCCGAAGATGTTCCGTAAGCAGTTGAGCGAGGGAATCGGCCGTTGGAACTTCTGGTTGATGGTCGTCGGCATGAACCTGACATTCGGGCCGATGCACATCCTCGGTTTGCAGGGTCAGCCCCGTCGTATGCAGGTCTGGACCGAAGCGCGCGCCGGTGAAGGTTTCTTCAACCTCGGTTTCTGGAACCGGGTCTCGTCCATCGGCTCGTTGCTGTTGGCCGTCGGTGTTCTGTTGTTCATTATCAACGTGGTGTACACGCACAAGTCGAAGAAGGTGGCCATCGCACCGCTCGACCCGTGGGACGCGCGCACCCTCGAATGGATGACCGACAGCCCGCCGAAGGAACACAACTTCGACACCATCCCCACCATCAACAATCTCGACGAGTTCTTCCACCGTAAGTACGCCCAGGACGCGAACACTCATGAGTTGACCCAGGTGGCCACAGCCGAGGAAGTGCTGGCCGAGATGAACGCTCATCCCGACGAGCACATCCACATGCCGTCGCGTTCCTACTGGCCGATCTTGTTGGCGTTGGCGCTGCCGATCATCGGTTATGGCCTCATCTACAACCGCGTGATCCTGGCGGTCGGCGCCGCCATGGTGGTGCTCACCATGTTCGGTTGGTCGATGGAACCCTCGACGTCACCCGATGACGATTTCGATCCCCCCGCTCCCGGTGACGGTGGCGGCCACACGAAGGAGCTGGCGCCCCTTGGCTGACTCAGCGATCGCTCACGGCCATGACGCGGGTCATGGCGCCCATGTGACTTCCACCGGCTTGTCCAACAACAAGATGGCCATGTGGATGTTCCTTGGTTCGGAATGTCTGCTCTTCGGCGGACTCATCTCCACGTACATGCTCTACAAGGGTCGCGTGAATTCGGGTCCGCAGCCGGATCAGATTTTCGACATCCCGTTCACATCGGTCAGCTCGTTCGTGCTGCTGATGAGTTCGCTCACCATGGTGTTGGCGGTGTCCGCCGCGCAGCGCAAGGATGATCGCAACACCAACTTGTGGTTGACCATCACCGCGCTGCTGGGAGCCACCTTCGTCGGTGGTCAGGTGTACGAGTTCACGGCCTTCTACCGCGAGGGCTTGGGATTCACGACCAGCCTGTTCGGCTCCAGCTTCTACACGCTGACCGGATTCCACGGAGTCCACGTCACCGTCGGAATCATCATGCTGATGGCGCTGGTGGGCATGATCAGTCGTGACCGCATTCCGGGCAACAAGGCCGAGACCGTCGAATTGATCGGTCTCTACTGGCACTTCGTGGACATCGTCTGGATCGTCATCTTCACCCTCGTCTACCTGATTCCGACATGAGGAGCCACCGATGAGTACCGCCACCGAACACAGCACGGATGCCGAGCACGGCTCCTCGCACGCCGACGAACATCACGGCGCGAGCGACAAGCAGTACATCGTCATCGCGTTGATCCTGGCCGCACTCACGGCCATCGAAGTGTCGACGTATTACGTGGATTTCGGCCCGTTGTTCATGCCGACGTTGTTCATCTTGATGACGGTGAAGTTCATCGTGGTTGTTTCGTACTTCATGCACCTGAAGTTCGACAACAAGTTGTTCAGCTACCTGTTCTACACCGGTCTCATCTTGGCCTTGGCCGTGTACGTCGGGGCTCTCTCCACCTTCAAGTTCTTCCTGCAGAAGGGCTGAGTCCATGTTGGCCATGGTGAACCCGTGGCGCTTTCAAGCCCACATCGAGGTGTGGTTGCTCGTCGTCTTCTTGGTGGCGTCCTACGTGTACGTGGTTCGCGTGTTGGGACCACGGGCCGTGGGGCCGGGCGAGCAGGTGGTCTCCCGACGCCAGATTCTGTGTTTCGTGGCCGGAATCGTGGTGTTGTGGTTGGCCTCGGATTGGCCGGTGCACGACATCGCCGAGGAGTACTTGTACTCGGTGCACATGTTCCAACACATGGCTCTCACGTACTTCATGCCGCCCCTCGTGGTGTTGGCGACTCCGGAATGGTTCGTGCGAACGCTGGTGGGAAAGGGACGCGCCCTGCGAGCACTGAACTTCATGGTGCACCCGGTGCGGGCGGCCTTCGTCTTCAACGTGATCGTGATGGTCAGTCACGTGCCGGCGGTGGTGAACCGATCGGTGTCGAACGCCCCGTTGCATTATTCGGTCCACGTTCTCTTGGTGACCACGGCGATTCTGATGTGGTTGCCGGTGTGTGGTCCGTTGAAGGAGTACCACATCTCACCGATGGGCAAGATGATCTACCTGTTCATGAACAGCGTGGTGGCGACGGTTCCGGCCGGCTGGCTGACGTTCGCCGAGGGAACGGTGTACAAGCACTACAACACACCGATTCGTGTGTGGGGCGTGTCGGTGAGCGATGACCAGCAGATCGCCGGTGCGATCATGAAATTGGGAGGCTCGATCTTTCTGTGGAGCATCATCGGCGTGATGTTCGTGCGCACGTTCGTGCGCACGTTCCGAAGTGAGAACGAATCGGCGTACGTGCGCAAGCCGCTCACGATGGCCGACGTGGAAAAGGCCTTCGAAGAAACCGAACCCATCCGCGAATCCCACTAGCGTTCTGGGTACCGAAAGTGCCCGAAACCGGGCACTTTCGTTACCCAGAACGCTATTCCCAGCGGAAGGTGACGGCGGTGAGCACCGGAGCGACGACGGCCCACGCGCCCAGCACGATCCACGACGTGCCCGGACGATCGGCACCACCCACCAATGCGTCGCGCAGCACATCGGCCAACGCTCCGCTGGGCAGACACTTGGCCACCGCGGAGAGCGGTTCCGGCAACTCATCGAACGGAATCACCATTCCGCCCAGCAACAACAGCACCAAGTAGAGCCCATTCTGGGCGGCGAGATTGATCTCGGCGCGCAAACGACCAGCGATCAACAACCCGACCCCGCCGAAGGCCACCGTGCCGGTGACGACACCTCCAATGGCCAACAACCATCGTGCCGAGCCGGGGTCCCAGCCGAGCGCGAGGGCCGCCGGGACCAGCACAACGAGCTGGATCACCTGGACCAAGATGACGCTCGTGATCTTGGCCGCGAGCCAGCGTGGCCGCCCGAGAGGCGTGGCGCCCAATCGCTTCAGCACCTTGTATCCGCGCTCGAATCCGGTGGCGATGCCCAGGCTCACCATCGCACTGCTCATCACCGCCAGGGCCAACACTCCGGGCGTGAGGAAATCGATCGCCTCCCGAACGTCTCCGGTGGGAAGCACGTCGACGGTGCTGAAGAACACCAACA
>RHCK01000130.1 GCA_010030605.1 Acidimicrobiia bacterium | reverse complement strand
GAACCGCGACCCGGAGGTCTTCGAGCGTCCGGACGAGGTGATTCTCGACAGAGCGATCAATCGGCACGTGGCCTTCGGAGCGGGTATCCATCGGTGCGCGGGTTCGAACCTGGCACGAATGGAATTGCGCGTGGCCATCGAGACGTGGCTGGCGCGCATTCCGGAATTCGAACTGGCCGACCCGGGTGCGGTCACCTGGGCCGGCGGACAGGTGCGCGGTCCGCGTAGTGCGGTCGTGGAGTTCTGACCCGCTCATGAGTGACATCACCCTCACCGCACCACTTCAGGGAACGGTGTTGCGGGTGGCGGCTGTCGGCGAATCGATTCGTCCCGGTCGGGCGATCGTTGTCATCGAATCCATGAAAATGGAACATGATGTTGTCCTCGACGAGAACGTCGAGTTGCACTCGTTGCTCGTCGCCGTTGGCGAGTCCGTGAAGGCTGGGCAACCTTTGGCCATCGTGAGAGGGGTCAGCAGCAAGATCGACGCCTCGGATGCGCAGGAAGTGGAATCGCGGGAACGCGTCGACCTCCGTGAGGTTCTCGAACGTCGATCAGCGGGAACCGACGAGTCACGCGTCGAGGCCACCGATCGACGACACGCCGCCGGCCGACGAACCGCCCGCGAGAACGTTCTGGATCTGGTCGATCCGGGATCGTTCGTCGAGTACGGACCGTTGGTCCTGGCCGCACAGAGACGTCGTCGAAGCGTGGAAGATTTGATCGCTCGAACCCAGAGCGATGGACTGGTGGCCGGACTCGCAACAGTCGGCGCCGAGGAGTTTCCCGGACGAGCTTCGCGGGTGGCGGTGATGTCGTACGACTACGCCGTTCTGGCGGGGACGCAGGGTCAACAGAATCATCGCAAAAAGGATCGCATGTTTGACGTCGTCGAACGTTTGCGGATTCCGTTGGTGTTTTTCGCCGAAGGTGGTGGCGGTCGTCCCGGTGACACGGACGGTCTCGGAGTGTCCGGTCTCGATTGTTGGGCCTTTCACGACTTCGCACGTCTGTCGGGTCTCGTTCCGCTCGTGGGTATCACCGGCGGCTATTGCTTCGCGGGGAATGCCGCGATTCTCGGTTGTTGCGATGTGGTGATCGCTCTTCGCGGATCGAACATCGGAATGGGCGGTCCGGCCATGATCGAAGGCGGTGGCCTGGGTGTCCATCGCGCCGAGGACATCGGTCCGGTCGAGGTGCAGACGCGCAATGGGGTGGTCGACGTGCTCGCGGACGACGACGCCCATGCCGTCCGCTTGGCCAAGCAATATCTGTCGTACTTCCAAGGGACGACGGTCGAAAACTCCTGTCCGGACCAAGAGGCTCTTCGGACCGTCGTTCCCGAGAATCGCACCAAGGCGTACGACGTTCGCAATGTCATCGTCGGATTGTTCGACACCGGGAGCGTTCTCGAACTTCGCGCCGCGTTCGGTCCCGGAATGGTGACCGCACTGGCGCGGGTCGAAGGTCGCCCCGTGGGAGTGGTCGCCAACAATCCAATGCATCTCGGGGGAGCCATCGACAGTGATGGAGCCGACAAGGCCGCGCGCTTTCTGCAATTGTGCGACGCTCACGGTTTGCCCGTGGTGTCGCTGGTGGACACGCCCGGGATGATGGTGGGCCCCGATGTGGAAGAGACCGCGCTCGTTCGTCATTGCAGCCGACTTTTCGTGACCGCGGTGAACATGGATGTTCCGTTGGTCTCGGTCGTGTTGCGCAAGAGTTACGGATTGGGCGCTCAGGCGATGATGGGCGGTTCGACCAAGGCGCCTTTGGCCTGCGTGTCCTGGCCGACCGGAGAGTTCGGCGGAATGGGGCTGGAGGGCGCCGTTCGTCTGGGTTACCGACGCGAACTCGAAGCCATCAGCGATGACGAGGAACGAGAGCGGGTGTACCGCTCGATGGTCGAGCGGATGTACGAGCACGGCAAAGCGGTGTCGGTCGCGGGTCACTTCGAGATCGACGACGTGATCGACCCGGCCGAGACGCGTACTTGGCTCATGGCAATTCTCGAGTCGGCGCCCGAACCGGATCGATCTGGGAAGCGTCGACCCTACATCGACACCTGGTGATCGACGTCGACGATCAGACTGGTCGCGGGGTGTTGAGCTCGGTGACGTTGTCGAGCAGGATTCGCCGACGATCGACGTCGTCGAAGGCTTTCAACTCGGGGAGATAGTCGAGCGGATTTGGCATTCCCTCGATGTGCGGCCAGTCGGATCCGAAGAGGACGCGATCGGCACCCATGATTCGCGCGACCTCGTGCACGTCATCTTCCCAGAAGGGGTTGATCGACCAGAACCGACGCAAAGTCTCGACGGGATCCTCCGTGAAATAACCGGGCATCTTCTTGGCCGTGGAGGTCAGCTTGTTGCAGGCATCGCCGAGGAATTCCGATCCGTTCTCGACCGATGCCATTCGCAGGTTCGGAAAGCGATCGAACAACTTCTCGAAGACCGACGTGATGATGAAGTCCTGGGCCGCTCGTTCGATCGCGAAACTCTTGATCGACGGCTTCCAGCCGCCGCCGGAGAATTGCGCCGAGAAGGAATCGTTGGCGTATCCATTCGAGCTGTAGCCACTGTCGCCAGCGTGAATGACCGTCGTGATGCCGGCCTCGTTCACGCGAGCCCAGAACGGGTCGTACATGGTGTCGAACGGGGACCGTTGTCCGTTGGCGGTCGTCGGGGCCGCTGGCCGCATCACGATCACGCGCGCACCGTTCGCCACGGCCCACTCGAGTTCCGAACAGGCCCATTCGACCGAAGCCAAGGAGATGTACGGTCCAGCGAAAATGCGGTCCGCGTGATCGAAGCCCCAGTCCTCGAGGAGCCAGCGATTGAACGCCGTGAACATGATGCCGACGCCTTCGGGATCATGCTTCAGGAGTTCCTCGTACAGCATGCCGAGGGTGGGGAAAAGCCAAATCTTCGACACGCCTTGACGATCCATGGTGGCCAGTCGGGCGTCGCGATCGCGGTACTCCGGACGGATCGATTCGCGGACCGACAAAAACTCGAGCGGGTGCTTCTTGTCGGGGTTTCCTCGGAAATAGTCGTGCATCGCTCCGGCGGGTGCGATGGGGTCGAATGTGGGGTTCGTCACCACGCGACTGACACGACCTCCCACCACCTGGTACTTGCGCCCATCGATCTCCGCCCACTGCACGCAACGCGGCCCATCCTTGGGGGAGAGGTGTCGCGTGAAGGCATCGATGGCCTCGTAGTAATGGTTGTCGCAGTCGAAAGGCACGTAACCGAGTTCGGACGTCATGCCGACAGCGTATGGGGTCGGGGGTGTCGGGTGGCAACACGGGCAACCCCTAGCGTGGGGTCATGAGCGAGCACGGTGTGACGGCTGGTCCGACTGCCTCGTCCCGTCTCCCCGATCATGTGGTCGTGGTCCTGCTGGACAGCCTGAATCGTCATCTTCTTGGGTCGTACGGTTCGCACGAGTTCGACACTCCGAACCTCGACCGATTCGGTGCGGAGGCGGTGGTGTTCGACCGTCATCACACCGGTTCGTTGCCCTGCATGCCGGCCCGACACGACATACTCGTCGGCGCGCTCGACTTTCCGTGGCGTCCGTGGGGGTCCATCGAAATTTGGGAGGACGCGATCACCCGCTCGCTCCGTGCCGCGGGCGTAACGACGATGCTGGTGTCGGATCACCCTCACCTGTTCGAAACGGGCGGCGAGAACTATCACACCGATTTCACGGCGTGGGAGTACCTGCGGGGCCACGAGAACGATCCATGGCGAACTGTGCCCGACCCGACGTGGGTCGGCGCGCCGGCGATCGAGGTTCTTCCACCGCGCGTTCATTTCAATTACACGGATTCGCGCACATGGTTTCGTTCGGAAGAGGATTTTCCGGGTCCGCGCACGATGCAAGCAGCCACGGATTGGATTGTTCGGAACGATGGTCGACACGAGCGGTCGTTGTTGTTCGTCGACGAGTTCGACCCGCATGAACCGTTCGACACGCCCGAACCGTGGGCCAGTCGGTACCACCGTGACGGCGATCCAAGAATGATTTGGCCGCCGTACGTCGTGGGTGGTCGCGAGAAGGGTGTCGTCGATGATGCTTCGGCCCGGGCACTGCGATCGGCGTATGGAGCCAAGTTGTCCATGATCGACCATTGGTTCGGCCGGCTTCTCGATGCCGTCGACGGCTCCTCGCAGGCTGCGAACACGGCAGTCATCGTCTGCACGGACCATGGTCATTATCTGGGCGAGCGGGACGTGTGGGGCAAACCGGGGCATCCGATCCATGATCCCTTGGGTCATATTCCGTTGATGATTCGTTGGCCGGGCGTGTTGCCTCGTCGTGAGTCCGCACTGACCACCTCGGTCGACATTCACGCCACCATGTGCGACATCTTTGGTGTCACACCCGAGCATCGAACGCATGGAAGGTCTCTGGTCGATTTGGTTCGGGGCAACACGACATCCGTTCGTGATCACGTGCTCACCGGGTATTGGGGTCGGGAGATGCAGCTGATCACGAAGGACCACTGCTACATCCGAGGTTCGGTGGGATCACCGTTTCCTCTCAGCATGTGGTCGAACCGTTGGAGCACGATGCCGGTCCATGCCTTACCGAACATGCGCCTTCCTCGTCCAGATGGACGCGCACGGCTCGATCGCATGCCGGGGTCGGACGTACCGGTCATCCGCCAACCCTTCGTCGAAGGAGACCTACTGCCGTTCTGGGCCTACGGCGGGTTACTGAACGATGACATTCTCTATGAGAGATCGGATGTGTCTCAGGAACGAAATCTGGCGGGTCGTGCGGAGCATCGCGCGACCGAGTCGCGCCTCCGTGGGGAGATGAAGGACGCTCTCACGGAGATCTCGGCGCCCGATGATCTTTTCGAACGTCTCGGTTTGTGACGTCGCACGAGTACCCGATGTCATGCACTAAAGACCTGGAAGGCAATCGACGTCAGAGGCAGATGTCGTACGGCCGCACGGGAACGCGCGGTAATTCGCGACCGACCGCGTTGCGGATGGCGTTCGCGATCGCCGGAGTCACGGAGACACACGGGGGCTCGCCCACTCCCTTGGCGCCCAGCGGCGCCTTTGGCTCGTTCTCTTCGATGAGAACCATGTCGACGACCGGAGCGTCGAGGAAGGTGGGAAGTAGGTAGTCGGTGAAGCTCGGGTTACGAACTTTCCCGTCGGTGACGATGATCTCCTCCATCACGGCCAATCCGAGACCTTGGGCGATGCCGCCCTCCACCTGACCTTGCACGGACAGCGGATTCAGAACCCGACCGACATCCTGAGCGGTGGCGATCTGGACCACCTTCACGAGACCGAGATCCGGATCGACATC
>RHCK01000129.1 GCA_010030605.1 Acidimicrobiia bacterium | reverse complement strand
TTCTCGTCAAGGACGCGGCCTTCGGCAGTCGCGGTGCGTCGCCCGGCATGGACGACAGTGCCCGTGCCGATGATTCGTCGCCCGTCGGTCTGCGCACCTCGCGTGTAGTTGACCGTGATCGAGAGCGTCGTGTAACTCATCCCTGCCGGGAGCGTGGTGTGGACGGCCCCGCCCATCACCGAGTCCAGCAGGGTGGCCGTGATTCCGCCGTGCACCGTGCCGAGGGGGTTGGCCATATCAGCGCTGGCCTCCACCGACATCACCACGCGCCCGAACTCGAGCTCGTCGAATCGCATGCCGATGAGTCGTCGCACTGACGGTCGGTCCTCATCCGATCCGTGGCGCAGCAGCTCGAGGCCAGTCATTGACTCGGGATCCGGCTTCGTCATCGAGCCTTCCTCCGGAGCAGGAGCGAGAAGAGTGTCGTGATGACGCCCCCGGCAACAACGACGATCCAGATGTGATCGAAACCTGCCACGGGGTCGTTGCGAAGTGCGTCCTTGCTCAGAAAGGCGACGGTGATGGCGACGCCCATGGATCCGCCGAACTGGCGAATTGCCTGTGTGGTCGCGCCCCCCACCCCGATTCGGTCGGCAGGGAGGGCCTGCGCGGCGGCGCTCGTGGCCTGCGGGAAGATCATCGCAACCGCGACGGCGGAGAAGGCGAGCGGAATCGCGAAGTCGACAACGTAGTTGACTTCGGCACCAAGGAAGGCCAGACGGTACAACCCACTTATGGCGAAGAGCAGTCCACCCGTCGCAATGAGCGGTCGCTGACCAATCTTTCCTGCGAGCGCGCCGAAGCGCGGTGCGAGCAGCGCAGCTGTTGCTGCGCCCGGGGCGACTCCGAAGCCGGCCTTGAGCACGGACCATCCCCATGCCTCGACGAGAAAGAGAATGAGCCCGAAGTTCATCGCAATGAACGAAAGCGAGAAGCTGAACATCGCAAAGTTGCCCCACCGGAAGTCTCTCAGGGCGAAGAGCTCGAGATCGAGCGTCGGTGCGCCGGAGCGACGTTGGTGGGCAACGAACAGAGCGAGGAAGGCAAGCCCGGAGATGAGGAGGACGATGGTCCGTGTGCTCGTCCACCCAACCGCACTGCTGCCGACGACGCCGTAGGACAGTGCCCCGGCCGCTGACGCGATCAGAACGACACCGACGGGGGACGGCAGGCGAACCGAAGAGTTCCTGGACTCCCGAAGGACCCGGATGCCACCGATGACCGTGACGATGCCGACGGGCAGGTTGATGAAGAAGGCCCATCTCCACCCGAATGTGTCCACGATCAGGCCGCCGAGCGACGGCCCGAGTGCCGAAGACGACGCCCCGATCGCGCCCCAGATCGCGATTGTCTGTGGGAGTCGCTCGCGGGGGAAGGCGGCCATGACCAGTGCCAGCGAAGAGGGGATGAGAATCGCAGCGCCTATGCCTTGCGCGATGCGGGCAACAATCAGCAGTTGGACGTTCGGTGCGAGTCCGCAGACCATCGAGGCGGTCGTGAAGGTGGCCGATCCGACGAGGAAGGCGCGACGGTGACCGACACGATCGGCGACCTTCCCGGCCGGAACGAGAACTGCGGCGAACGCGATGGTGTACGCGTTCAGCACCCACGACAGAGTCGAAGCCGGAGACTCGCCGAAGGTGGCCTTGATGTCGGGAAAGGCCACGAACAGGAGGGTCGTGTCGAGGTAGGTCGCCAGTGCGGCGAGCCCGGCGACGGCAAGAATCACGCGTGCGCGGCGCTCGTCTTCGGCGACCAAGGCACTCGGAGGGGGACCGTAGTGCCCGTCAGGTGGTCGAAATTTCATGACTGGACCTCTGCTTTCCCCGGATGTCATCACCCCATGCGGTCACCGTAATGACTTTGACTTGCAAAATGCAAGTCAAACTATCCAACGGCTGGCTCTCGCATATCGGTGTGGATGGCGGGGGAAGTCGTACCCGGCATGGTCAAACCGGCCCCGTGCGATCGCCGGCGGGCTCGAGTTTCGTCGTGGAAAAAAGACGCAGATCTCCGTCACCTTGCGAACGGCTCGGGACTGTTATGTGACGGTTTGTCACACGGATGCGAGTGCTCAGATCAGAATCACCTGTGAATAGGGGGTGTCACATGCGGTCGTCCAAGATTCACACCATCTTCGAGGGCACCTCGGAGATCCAGCAGTTGGTCATCGCCCGCGCGATTTCCGGTCTGCGCGTGGAATGAAACTCTTGGGTGATCTCTCCTACAACACGTGATTTCTGATCAGCTCGGCGATGAGTGGAAGATACGAATCGTTGCTGATCGTGTTGTCATTGAGATCCCGACTCGAAAATCCGTCGGCATAAGAAAACATGGCCCACGCAATCGTTCGGGCCGGAATGGTTGACGCATTTCCGGATAGTTCACGAGCAGCAGTGATCGTGTTCTCGGACTCGGAAACCATCGCCAACGTTGCATCGGACAATCTCGCTCGCAATTCGGGAATTCGTTGGCTGGCAGCGCGCGCTTCGATTCGCAACCATCGAATTTCGCGACGCCACTCGTCCTCGGGCATGGGCATCAAACCGGCAACGGTCTCGGGGTTCAGTGAGGGAGTCGATCGCGCGACATCTTCCAGAAAACGCTTGTTTTCGCGCTTGTAGTCGCTTTCTATGCGGTCGGCGAGAACTTCGGCGATCAGGCCCTCGCGGTTACCGAAGTATTTGTGAATCAGAGCAATCGACACCTTGGCACCTTTGGCCACATTCGCAATGCGTAGTCCGAGAACTCCGCACTTGAGGATCTCTTCGATCGCGACAGTCGAGATTCGCTCGCGTGTCGTTGCGACTTCGGGTTGTAGGGGCGTTGATGACATGACTCGATCCGTGCCTGACGACCCGTCAAGGTGGGAGTGGGGCTCGTCACCCACCCTAGTTTTCGGAGGGAAGTGCGTCGATTCTGTCTCCCGAAACACCACGTGTGCGAGAACGCAGTCGGGACACGAGGACAAGAACCGAGCCGGTGAGAATCAACCAGTAGTACGGCCCCGGAGAATCCGACCCCGTGACAGGCAATGTTGGGGGCAGGTTCGACGGAACGGATGGATTCGGGGTGTTGGTCGTTGGGGTCGGGTTCGGGACGCCCCCCGTTGGAATAGTCGTTGACCCGGGCGTGGACGTCGATGGGTTCGACTGCAAGTTTCGGTTGATGCTCAGACCCGCGCTCGTGGCCGCATAGATGGTCGTTCCGTCGACGAACACGTTGTACACCTGATCGGAGCCAAGTCCGTCCGTGGTGTCGTAGTCATAAAACTGGAACATGTTTTCCGAAACACTCACCCCGCATGTGCTGGCAACCACGTAGTAGTCATTGGATGCATGGACCCCATGAAGGGTGTCGCAGCCGAGTCCATCCTCGGAGTTGGCGTACTGGAACCACGGCGGAAAGTCGTCCGGGTAGGTGCTCGGTTTGACTCCCAAGCTAAGGCCCCCGTCAGTTGAGAAGAGCCAGAACATCGATGACAGGAAGATGCCTGTCACGGCGTTACTTCCGAGACCGTCGATGGTGGTGAAGTTGGTGAAGGCCGAACCCCCGTCGTACGAGAAACTGAACCCACCTGTGGATGTTCCGTCGGACACCGTTGCCGCGAACACGAATTGGCCTTCGGCGGAAACTCCTTTGACCGAGTCGGAGCCGAAATTGGGAGTGTTGCTGGTGTTCCTCGTTGCCCAGGTCGAACCACCGTTGGTGGAGATGCTCAGCCCGTTGTCGGTTGCCACGTAGATCTTGCCGCCCTCCACGAAAACATCGTTGACGTAATCGTCGGCGAGACCGTCGGTGCTGTCGAAGTTCTGCCAGGTTCCGCCGCCGTCGGTGGAGATACTGAGACCGCCACTGGTGCCCGCGTAGATCGTCGAGCCGACGGCGAAAATCGCGGAGATGAAATTGTCGCCGAGGCCGTCGGCTGTCGTACGGTTCGCGAAAGTATCTCCGCCGTCATGGGAGATGCTCACACCACCAGTCGTCGCCACGTAGACGTCCAATCCATCGGCGAAGACGTCGTAGACCTGACTGCTGCCCAGGCCCTCGGACGTGGTGCGATTGACGAATTCGAGGTTCGGCCGTGAAAGCATGCCCGGGCCCGAGATGCTCACTCCATCCATGGTGGCGGCGTAGATGGACCCGAATGCGACAGTCACGCCCCATACATCGTCGCTCCCGAGTCCGACGGCCGTGCCCAACGTTGTGCTGTAGGTCGTGAAACTCGTCCCGCCGTTGGATGAGACCGAGATACCACCATCGTCGTTGGCGGTGATGACGGTCGAACCATCGACGTTGACCTCGTGAATGAAGTTGTCGCCGAGGCCGTTGGCGGTGGTGCGATTCGTGAAGTTTGCACCTCCGTCGGTCGAAATGCTGAGACCACCAACCGTGGCCGCGTAAACGGTCGCACCCTCGACCACGACGTCGTACACATAGTTATCCCCGAGCCCGTCGACCGTCGTTCGGTTCACCCAGTTCGCGCCGCCATCCGTGGAGATACTGAGTCCGCCTTGGGTGGCGGCGTAAATCGTCGATCCGGTTACGAACAGACCACGAACACGATTGGCACCGAGCCCATCGGTCGAGTTAAGGGTGGTGAACGGCATAGGAGTGCCCGCATCGATGTCCGATTTCCATGCGATGCTGAGTCCACCTGCAGAGGCGGCGTACACCTTTTGATTGTCGGCATACACGTCGTACACGTCGCTGTTGTTGCCCAAGCCTTCGCCTTGCCCGTAGGTGCTAAAGGTCTGGCCGCCATCAGTGGAGATACCCAAATTCTCCCCGGTTGCCACATACACATCTGGTCCGTCGGCGTAAACGGACCAGATCGAGTCCGTCGTCAATCCATTGCTGGAGGCGTAACTAGGTACATAGAACAGGCCGAGGTAATCCGAAATGGCCAAACCGCCGTCGGTCGCGACGTACACCTTGTCCCCGTCCACGAACACGTCACGAGTCTGAGGGTTGGGGAGTCCCTCGCTCTCGTCCCGGTTGATGAACGACATGGATGCAGTGGCGGTCGATGTCCGAAGAGACATCCCGCCGATCGCGACGACGATCAACAAGGATGCTGCAGCCTGGGTGAAGCGGTGGTGAAAAATCACCACCAAAGCGTATTCAGCTCATTTTGACGATGTCAATGCTTATCGAAGGTGGATTGCCCATGAGTTCCAATGCCAATTGCGCCGATTGCCCACGACGCCGATTTTCGGGCCAAGTCCCCGGTGCTAGCTCGAACTGGAAGGGGCATTGAGCGTGTTCAACAACTGCGCGAAACACGGAGAGCGCATGCCCCGCGACGCCAAGATTCACACCATCCTGGGCACCTCGGATTTTCAGCAGTTGGTCATCGCCCGCGCGATTTCCGGT
>RHCK01000128.1 GCA_010030605.1 Acidimicrobiia bacterium | reverse complement strand
CCGGTTGGTTTGAGCTTCGTCGGACCGGCGGCCTCGGAAGATCGACTGATCGCCATGGCGCGACGGATCGAAGGTTCTCTCGGGTTGGTCAACGATTCGTTATGGGGGCCGACGTTCCGTCAACCATCGCGCGGCTGAGCGCCGTCGGGAGCATTCGATCGAAATCGTTTCGTTCGTACACGAGGTCGTTAAGGCGAGCCCAGAGTCCTCGGCGGCCTCCACGAACCCACGTCGGCCGTGTCGAGACGCCGTCACCGCCCTTGAGCGACCGAGCCCCTGCTGGGATCAAAGTAGGGTTGATCCATGACTCGTCGCACATGGTGGTTATCTGGACTGGGGGGACTGATCGCCGCTTCGATTTCGATGGTTGGTGGTTCGCAGAATTCGTTGGCGACCACGGCGCCGGAATGCCAGGTATGGGTGACGTCGGGCAATTCGGGGAATCTCACCATCATCGACACGTGGTTGTCCGAGGCATCGACTCTGTCTCTAGGTCAACCGGTATCCGACCTCGCCTTTAACCGTACGGGAACAAAGATTTTTCTTGCCATGCAGAACGCTGGCGTGCGAATGATCGATGTGGCCTCATTTGGCGAGAGCACCGTATCCACGGGTGTCTATGCACCGGGGCTCGGTGATTTTGGTGCGATTGCGGCGAGCCCGACCACTGATCGAATCATTGTGACCACAAACCAGTCTGTGAACGGCACTTACCCGTACGCGATTCTGAACTCGGTAACGGGGGCGCCCGTCAGCTCATCCTCTCTCAGCCAACGCTCGGCAGACGTCGCGTTCGACCCGTCAGGTAACGCGTACGCGGCCGACTTCGTCTTTCATGCCGCTAATCCTGCTGGTCGCTTGGACAAAATCGACATCTCAGTGCCGACCACCTTGACCTTCACCGATGTCAATCTTGCATTCTGGGAGTTCTACACCGTCGCCGAGGTTGCGGCGCCGACCGGCCAGGCCCCAGTTCTGTTCGTCGGCTCGAACCAGAACACGGGGGCAGCCGACAATTACTTCCTGCGCGCGATTGACACGGCAAATATGACAATTTCGGGCACAGTGACTTTGTCGGCTTCCCCGAGCGGACTCGCGGTCTCAGCGGCCGGTGATCGACTCTTCGTCTCTCAGTTTGGTACAGATGAAGTGTTGGTGCTTGACACGATTACACGCAATGTCGTTAGCCAAATTTCGGTTGGTGATGGTCCGTCGGGTCTGGCCGTGAGACGACGGGTCCGTCCCCGAGTAATGAATCTTCCGGGAGCATCAGTCTGATTCTCTTGGCTATTGGAGTCGTGGTCATTGTTGCGCGTCGTCGGCGACTCGTCGCATGATCGATCCCGAATGCTGGGGTGCCAGTCCTGTCGCGTTCGTCAGATGCGTTGGCGTCGGCGGGCGATCACGATGACCGCCCTCGTTTGCCGTCACATTTGGCTGTCGACGTCGACTCCGTACCGAACCTTCATGGGCAGAGTTGGATCCGACGTGTCACGCTCGAGCACCAAATCGAAGTCGTGGACCCCCATCGTGGAGAAGGTCGTGAGCGTGACGTAGTCGGTTGCGTCGGGATCAGTGGGAACGATCGGGCCCTCCATCACGAGCCCATCCTGCACCCAGTCCTTGCCGAAGTATTCGATCAACTCGACCCAACGCGTTTGATCGGCGGTGAAGGTGATCTCGACATCGAGTGAGTTGGGTCCGCCTTCGGTGAGATTGCTCCAGTTGGCGTGGATCTCGCTGAATTCCAGGGAATCGTTGAGGGGCGCCTCGGCCATCCAGCCTCGGAGGAAGAATGCCACGTCGAGGTCACTGACCGACGCGACGTATCGCTCGAGCGAGAACTCGACCTCCGTGCGGCCCGTGGCCCCGTCGATGTTGGTTTCCGGACCGACGGTGATCGAGAACGAGTACCAACCAGCGGCCTCGGCATCGTCGGTTGCCTCGAAGTTGTAGGTGAAGAAATCGCCGTCGGTCAGATTTGATTCGACCATGACCCCAGCGTCGAACAAGTCGTTCTGATAGCCCTCGACCACCGCTCGCGCATCGTCGATCGATGCGTCGGACACCACATGGAGTGCGAAACGGTGGTACCACTCCGCCTCGTACGGCGACACATCGACCAACGCGTAGGACACACGCGAGTCATCGGGCATCGGAACCTCGAACGGCCACGCGAAAAGTTTTGCCCAGGCCGCGTTGATGTCGGCCGGTCCTGAGATGTTGTCGAGGTCGGCGAAAGAGGCGTCGACGAGGTCCGACCAGAGTGGTTCCTGACGTTGAGTGATGTACTCGAAGTTGGACATCGGCGTCGCTGGTTCGGTCACATCCGGCGCATCGGTCGACGGCGTGCTGTCGGTCGACATTTGACCGGGCGTTTGATCGGTGGATGCGACGGAGGTCGATTCGGTGCCGCCTCCACCTCCTCCACACGCGGTGATGAGTGAGATCGCGATCATTGGTGCCACGAGACGTTTCATGGGACTTGTCTAGCACGGCTGCGTTGGAAGGGAGCGAAGGTCGCCGCCAAACTGAATCTGTGTTGTGGTCCGACCTCCGTCGACTTCTCGTCCTCGTCGTTCTGACGATCGTCGCGGTGCCGGGGGTGGCAATGGGTCTGGCGGTGATGAACAGTGACGAGCCCGCGTTGCAGACGGCGGCAACGTGGGCGCGCGATCACGGGTTCTCGGGCGTCGTCGATCGATTGGAAATGTGGCGTTACGACGGAGAGGCATCGAAGGAGCTGTCCGACGAGTTGTCCCTGACCAAGTCGCTTGTCACCACGAGCGTTGCGCCACTTCCGGAAGAACGGCCCATCGAAGTGCCAATCTCGACGACGACCACGTTCGCTCCGATGCCCCTCGAGCCGGTTCAAGACGAACCACTCGAGGGTGAAGGACAGTGGTTGCCGATCGCAGCAGTGGAGGGGCGCAACGTCCTTTGGGTTACCTCGACTCGACCATTGAAAGAGTACGGATCGGTGCGAGCCACGTTCGTGCAGATCGATCAAACATTGCTTCGATTCGGTCTCTACAACGGGGACGGAACTCCGGGTGGTCGGGATTGGATCAACGGTCGACGAATCGGCGATGCCGAACGTTCACGCCTTGTCGCGGCCTTCAACGGGGGCTTTCGGTTCGAGCACATCGAAGGTGGCTATTTCACCGAAGGTCGTGAAGTGAGACCCCTCGTCATTGGAGAAGCGACGTTGGCGATCGACACCGAAGGAAAGATCGTGATCGGCGAGTACGGGCGCGATCTGACGAACGACGGAACCTGGGTCAGTCTCCGCCAGAACCTTCCGCTGATGGTCGACGAACGGGTGAATGTGGTCGACCGACATTCGGTTCGCACGTGGGGAGCCGACAAGGGCGGAAGCGTCGTTGTCTTTCGCTCGGCACTGTGTTCGCTCGAAAGTGGAATGTTGATGTACGCCGCGGTGGGGGATGTGAACATTTCGGACTTCGCGGACATTTTGGTGTCGGCCGGATGTTCGACAGCCATGCAACTCGATGTCAATGGAACGTGGCCGCAGTTCGCCGTGTATCTGGGCTTTGGAACTCCAGATCGAGCGGGGGTCCTCGTCGACACGCGTATGAGCAATCGTGATCGTTATCTGAACGGCACCGACAAGGACTTCATCGCCGCGTTCGCCGAATGAAACCGTCACGCGGAGGGCCATCGTTATGATCGGACGGATGCGCGAATCCGGTCATACGAAGTTGGCCGAGATCGAAGGTCTCAGGGCCGTCGCGGTGATCTTGGTGGTCCTCTACCACCTCGGAGTCACCCGCATGGCCGGTGGTTACATCGGTGTCGACGTGTTTTTCGTGGTATCGGGATTTCTCATCACCGGACTCCTGTTGCGCGAAGTCGAGGGGTTCGGACGGATTTCGCTCGCCGGATTCTGGGCGCGACGTATTCGACGAATCGTGCCCATGGCAACGTTGGTCACCGTTGCCACCGTTGTCTCTGGTTTTGTGATTTTCGAGCGCAACCAGACACGCCAACTCATTCAGGTCGGACTGGGTGCCGTTGGCTTCTGCGCGAACCTCGTCCTCGATTCGTTGACGGGTGACTATCTCGCGGGAGTCGTGAATCCGTCGCCGCTTCAGCACTACTGGTCGCTCGGCGTGGAGGAGCAGTTCTACGTCGTATGGCCGCTGGTGGTGTTCGTGGTTCTTCGCGTCGCGAGGAACCGATGGAGGCCCGCCCTGTTCCTGACAGCCATCGTCGCGATTTCCGCTTCGATGTGGGCGTCGGTGCATCACGTGCAGCCCGGCGTTCCATCAGGATATTTCTTGCCCCAAACACGGGCCTGGGAAATCCTGATTGGCGCTCTGCTCGCGATGGTCGCAACCATTTTCGCTCGAATGGCCAGCGATCTGCGCGCGGCACTGGGCTGGATCGGTCTGACGGCAGTGATGATCGCCGCGATTCGTTTCGACGCGGAAACTCCCTTTCCGGGAACGGCGGCATTGTTGCCCGTTCTCGGCGCCGCCGCCGTGATCATTGCCGGTGACAGTCCGCGTGGTCCGGTGGTCCTGTTGCGAATGCGACCTCTTCAATACATCGGAGGCATCAGTTTCGCTTTGTACTTGTGGCACTGGCCGCTCATCGTTTTCTCGGAACACCTCTACGGCAAGCCCAATGGGGTGGGACAGATCGCAATCGTTTCGCTCGCGTTGCTCCTCGCACACGTGAGTCGCATCATCGTCGAGAATCCGGTCCGCTGGAATCCGTGGCTCTCGGTTCGTCCGTCGCGTTCGATCGTCGCGGGACTGGTCGCCGTCAGCGCTTTTCTCGGAGTCGGTGTCGTTGCACTTCGTAACACCCCGGCCGAATCGACGACGGTCGCTTCGTTCGCACCACTCGAGCCCGTGACGACCACCGTTGCCGTCGACAACGCTCCGACGTCGGTCGTCGACACCAGCGTCGCTGCGACCACGACCGTGCCGACACCACCACCGGTGAAACCGGTGAGGGCCTATCTGTTGGGCGACTCCACAATGGCGGTGTTGCGTTGGTTCGAACAAGGCTCAGTGACGCTCCAGGGATTTCAGTATTTGCTCGATGCCGAGGGATGCCGTCGCCTGTACTACCAATCGTGCGAGTCTCGCGAACTTCGCGTTCCCGATGAAGCGGTGAACGTGATTCCCACCATCGACGTCTCCCAATACGACGTGTTGGTGGTGATGGTCGGCTATCACAGCAGACCGGACAGTTTCGAGAAGGAACTGACCGAGGTGGGCAACGCACTGGCCGCCACGGGTTTGCCGGTGATCTTCGTCAACTTCAAGGAGTCGATGACCTTTCCCGAGTCCGGTTCACAAGGTAAGCGCTCGGTGTATACGGGGTTCAACGAAACCCTGGCCCGTCTTGTCGCCG
>RHCK01000127.1 GCA_010030605.1 Acidimicrobiia bacterium | reverse complement strand
GTGGGCGCCACCGGTCCGCCCACCGCTCGGGTGAAGGGCAACGGAGTGGCAGTGAGCATGAAGTCGTATTGACCGTCGGCTGCGCAGTCAGCGGCCAACTCGTCGAGGGCCCAGTTCTGACCTTGGGTCAAACCGATGTCGCGGATGTTGATCATGTGAACCGGCAACATGGCGGCCGGGTCTTCGGGTGGGTAACACTCGAACACGATGGTGTCGGTTGCCACGATTGCCACGTCATGGTCGCGCACCCACTCGATGCTCTTCTGCCCGAGTCCCGGCGTGGGGTACGAGTAATGGACCTTGTCGCCGACTCTCAACCAATGTTGATGGCCGGTGCGAACACAAATGATGTCGCCGGGCATCACCGTGATGCCACCCAGTGCCGCGGCCTTTTCCAGATCGTCACCACCGATGGCGTACGCGTCGTCGAAATAGTCCACGCCATGAACGCGCGCGATGTCGAGCAGGATTCCGCGCGACACCACCGGTCCCACCTTCTCGATGCCCAGCTCGGTGCTACCCGTTTCATCTGTGGTGGTGTCCGAGAGACCGTTGTACAGCAGCCCGTCGTACCCAACGTGAGCCAGCGAGTCGAGGTGTGTCGACGCTTGCACGCCCATCGTCACGGCATCGTCACTCGACGTGAAATCGCCCGGATCGCCGGTCATCGAATGATTCAGCGAGATCATTTTGCGCTCGGGATTCACACGTCCGGGGATGAAACCCAATTGCGGACCGTTCTCGTCGAAGGGATAGGTGAGCGAGAAAACCTTCCCCTGTCGGGCGGCGACCATGCCTCGTCGAACAGCGGCGGCATCGATGAGGTTCAACGTTCCGCGACGATCGTCGGCGCCCCATCGTCCCCAATTGGAAACACGAGCCGCCATGTCACGTAGGTAATCGGGCATCGTCATGTCGGCACCTTTCGCTCAGCCGTACACCAATTCGGCCATCGTGCGCAGCGTGTCGGGAGAACCACCGATGATCAACGTCGTCACCTTGCTCTCCTTCCACGCCTCGAGATCGTCACGAATCTTGGCGGGCGGACCCACCAGACAAATCTCGTCCACCATTTCGCGCGGCACAGCGGCGACTGCTTCGGCCTGCTTGCCGTTGAGGAACAAGTTCTGAATGTTGTCGACTGCTTCCTCGTAACCAAGACGGCGGAACACGTCGGCGTGGAAGTTCATCTCCTGTGCCCCCATGCCACCCACATATAGAGCGATGGTTGGACGGGCTCGGTTGTAGGCGGCCTCGATGTCGTCGTCGATGAACGTGGTCGCCATCGCCAGAATCTCGAAGTCCTCAGGCGTTCGTCGCGCACCGGGGCGTGCGAATCCTTCGGCCAAGTGCTTGGCGTACATGCCCTCGTGACGCGGTGCATAGAAAATGGGGAACCATCCATCGGCGATCTCGGCGGCCAACGCCACGTTCTTCGGTCCTTCGGCTCCGAGGAAGATCGGCAGATCGGCTCGCACCGGATGCGTCATCACGTTCAACGCTTTGCCCAGACCCATGCCGTCGGGTGCGGGAATCGGATACTCCGGGCCGGCGTTGGTGAGACGCTCCTCGCGCTTCAGAACCTTGCGAATGATGTCGACGTATTCGCGGGTGCGCGCGAGCGGCTTGTTGAATCGCTGTCCGTACCAGCCCTCCACCACCTGGGGTCCACTCACACCCAACCCGAGGCAGAAACGTCCGCCGGAGAGATGGTCCATGGTGATGGCCGCCATCGCGGTGGCCGTGGGCGTTCGCGCCGAGATCTGCACGATGTTGGTCGCCAGGCGAAGCTTCGTGGTGCCCGCACCCCACCATGCCAACGGCGAGATCGCATCGCTTCCCCACGACTCGGCGGTGAACACCGAGTCGTAGCCGAGGGCCTCGATCATCTTCAAGGTGTCGGGCACACCGACCGGCATCGACCGACCCCAGTACCCGATGTGCCACCCCAGTTTCAGATCCTTCGTCATGAAAATTTGACCCTAGTTGGCAAGGGCATTTCGGCTGGTCTTCTGCTAGAACCGAACAGGACCAAACCCGGGGGCGAGGATGGAAATCGGATACACCACAGAGCAGAACGCCATGCGCACCGAGTTGCGTGGCTACTACGAGAAACTGCTGGATGAGGCCACCGTGGCCGAGCTCAACACCAGCCACGGGATCGGAAAGGCTCCCCGGCGCGTGTGGAAGCAGATGTGTGCCGACGGCTGGGCCGGCATCGGTTGGCCGAAGGAGTACGGCGGTCAGGGTCGCAGCGCCATCGAGCAGTTCATCTTCTTCGACGAGTCGATGCGCGCCGGCGCGCCGGTACCCATGCTCAGCATCAACACGGTCGGCCCCACCATCATGAACTTCGGCACCGACCAGCAAAAAGAGTTCTTCCTGCCCAAGATCCTGGCGGGCGACGTTCATTTCTGCATCGGCTACAGCGAGCCGAACGCCGGCACCGACCTCGCGTCGTTGCAAACGCGCGCCGTGCGCGACGGAGACGTGTACGTCGTCAACGGACAGAAGATGTGGACGTCGCTGTCGAGCGATGCCGACTACTGCTGGCTCGCGGTGCGAACCGATCCCGAGGCCGCCAAGCACAAGGGCATCAGCATTCTCATCATGCCCATGAACACTCCGGGCATCACTCTGCAGAAACTCAATCTCATTGGTGAGCACGACATCAATGCCATGTTCCTCGACGACGTTCGCATTCCGGTCGAGAACTGCGTCGGTGGCGAGAACAAGGGTTGGACCCTGATCACCAATCAACTCAACCATGAGCGCGTCACCTTGTGTTCCACCGGCGTCGTCGAGCGGGCATTGGCCGACACGCTCGAGTGGGCCAAGAGCACCAAGTTGCCCGACGGCCGGCGTATCGCCGACCAAGAGTGGGTGCAGTTGAACCTCGCTCGGGTGCACGCCAAGCTCGACGTCTTGCGTCTCATGAACTGGCAATCGGCGTGGGAAGCGACCCAGGGCAAACTCGACGTGGGTCACTGCTCGTCGATCAAGGTGTACGGCACCGAGTTCTATCTCGAGGCCTTCCGCTTGCTCTTCGAGATCCTCGGACCGCCCGGCTATCTGAAACAGGGCACACCCGGCTCCATCCTGCGCGCGCGACTCGAGAGCCTCTATCGCGGCATGTTGATCCTCACCTTCGGTGGTGGCACCAACGAAATGCAACGCGACCTGATCACCATGTTCTCACTTGGATTCCCGAGGGCGGCCCGCTGATGGATTTCTCACTCACCTCCGATCAGAACGAACTCCGCGCCCTCACGCGCCAGATCCTCGCCGACACCTGCACGACCGAACACGTGAAGTCGATCGCGGCCACCGAAAGCGGAACCGACCTCGCCCTGTGGCGCACCTTGGCCGATGCCGGCTTGGTGGGCATCGCACTTCCCGAATCGGTCGGTGGAGGCGGACTCGGAATCATCGAAGCGTCCATCGTGTTGGAGGAGATCGGTCGAGTGGCCGCGCCGGTTCCGGCGTTGGCCGTCATCGCGCTCGCGGGTCCCGCACTGGCCGGCAACCCCGACTTGCTCGAGGGTGTCGCCAGCGGCGAAACCATCGTGACCGCGGCCATCCACGAACCGGTGGGTGACGTCTTCTCCCCCGCCACCGTCGTGAACGACGGCAAGATCACCGGAACGAAGGTGTGCGTTCCGCACGGACTCCTCGCGAAGCGTTTCTTGGTGACGGCCGCCGATGGTTTGTATTGCGTGGAAGCCAACGACCCCAAGGTGACCATCACTCGCCAAGACACCACGTCGGGCGTTCCCGACGCGATGGTGGAATTCCACGGTGCGACGGCCAAGTGCATCGGTAATCCCGGTGCGACGCACGCCATGTTGAATCGTGGAATTTCCGGAGCGGCCATCATGACCTCCGGGGCGTGCCAGGCCGCCTTGTTGCTGATGGCCGAATACACGAAGGGTCGCCAACAGTTCGACAAGATCATCGCGTCGTTCCAAGCCGTGTCACAGCGCGCCGGCGATGCCTACATTGACACCGAAGGCGTTCGCCTCACCGCGTGGCAAGCCGCGTGGAGATTGAGCGAGGGACTTCCTGCCGACGAAGCACTGCTGTCGGCGAAGTTCTGGGCGGCCGAGGGCGGTTGGCGCATCATGCATGGTGCTCACCATGTGCATGGCGGTGTCGGTGTCGATCGCGACTATCCGTTGCATCGTTTCTTCTTGTTGCACAAGCAACTCGAATTGCAGTTGGGTTCGACCCAACCCAGCCTGGCCCGACTGGGTCGACTGCTCGTCGGCTGAGGCGAACGTGGCGCAACCGACCCCCAACCCTCATCCGATCCTGCCCGACAATCCGGAGTATCTCCCCATTCACACGCGCAACTACGAAGTGCGCGCGTTCAAGGTGAGTGATTCCGAGATCTTGTTGTGGGGCGCGGTGCGCGACGACAAACCCGCCGGCATGTACGTGATGGACGACCCCGAACCGCTCACCATTCACCACATGGTCGTTCAGTTGAGAGTCTCTTTTCCGATGATGGAGATTCTCGACGCGTCCGCCGAATTGAAGGAATTCCCTCATCAGGAATGTCCGGGGATCGGTATCAAGTACAAGCAGCTCGTTGGTTTGTCGATCGCTCGTGGCTTCACGCACAAGGTGCGCGAATTGTTCGGCGGCCCGAGAGGTTGCACGCACACCACCGCTCTCCTACAGGCCATGGGTCCGGTCGCCATTCAATGCGGTTGGAGCATGCGCGTGCTCAAGATGACCGAATTGGCCTCATCGGGTGCGCCGAAACCGGAGTTCTCCCCAGAGTCCCGCGAGATGGCTTTCAAGTCGAACTTGAACACCTGTCATATTTGGGACGAAGAAGGCGAGCACGTTCGCATCATTCGCGCCGGTGGCGACATCGGTGCCCCTTTGTCGGTGACGAAGCGTCTGACGAAACTGGGGCGGGACCCCGAAGAATGGAACCGCATCCGCGGCTGATTCGTCAGGCGTACGGAAAGTCGATGTTCTCCGCCAAGGCGTACTGCAAGGTGTCGATGAGTGTGGCGATCGTGTCGAAGTCGGGGCTTCCCGGATTGATGATCGGCGGCGCGAGCCCGACTGATTCCTTCACAGCGGCGCCATCCTGCAAGCGTTCCACCAGGAACGAGAACTCGTCGGTGTTGAGGGAAGTGCGCACCGTCCAGCGCATGACTTCGGCGAGATCGGGGAACTTGCGCAAGACGTCGACACCCGATGCTTGTGCGGCCAGCGCCGATAGCAATTGGCGTTGCCGGCCCATGCGTCCGTAGTCGCTGTCCCCGCTACGTGAGCGAGCGAACCCCAAGGCGATCGTTCCGTCCATCTCGACCTCGCCGGGCCCGATGTAAGGCGGGTAGTCATGCTTGGCTCCCGGCACGTTGCCGGGCATCG
>RHCK01000126.1 GCA_010030605.1 Acidimicrobiia bacterium | reverse complement strand
CCGGTGGGATTGTGCGGCGTGTTGAGCAGGATCATGCGCGTGCGGGGGCCGATCGCCGCCTTCAGCGCATCCACATCGAGTCGGTACGAGGGTGGCCGAAGAGTGACCGGGCGGGTCACGGCACCGGCCAGCGCGATGCACGCTTGGTAACTGTCGTACATCGGTTCCAACAACACCACTTCATCGCCGGCTTCGAGAATCCCCAACAATGCGCCGGCCAATGCTTCGGTCGCGCCCGCCGTCACCAACACCTCGCCGTCGGGCTGATAACTCAGTCCATAAAACCGACGCTGATGCTCGGAGATGGCCGAGCGAAGATCGGCGATGCCGGGTCCGGGTGGATATTGATTCTGACCGCTTCGGATCGCCTCGACCGCGGCATCGAGCACCGCGCGCGGACCGTCGTAGTCCGGGAATCCCTGACCGAGATTGATGGCCCCCTTCTCGGTGGCCAACGCGGTCATTTCGGCGAAGATCGTCGAGCCGAAACCGCGAAGTCGACTGGTGAGCACGGAATTCTGCGCGTCGACCATGACGGTAAGGCTATGGGGAACCGTCGGTCACGCGAGTTCGGATTCGACGGCGTCCAACAACCCGCTGGCACCGAATCTGAAGGTGTCGACGGTGGCCCAAGAGGGTCCCATGATGCGATCGGCGAGTTCCAGATAACGGCGAGCGTCGACCATTGTGCGAATTCCGCCGGACGGCTTGATACCCACTCGTCGGTCGATGCGGGGCGACTCACGCAACACGTGCAACATCGTTTCCACCGCATCGGTGGTGGCCGACACGGGGGTCTTGCCGGTGGACGTCTTGATGAAGTCGGCACCCGAAGCGATCGCGAGGCGAGCCGCCCGTTCGATGAGAGCTGGCTGCACCAATTCCCCGGTCTCGAGAATCGTCTTCAGAGTCCGATCCGCGGGGAGAGCCTCTTTCACCTTGGCCACCATGTGGACCACGGCGTGATCGCCATCGGATTCCGACCCGTCACGCAACGTTCGATACGGAATGACCAGGTCGATCTCGTCGGCACCATCGACGACGCATCGATTCACCACATCGAGAACACTCTCGACGGAATCCTCTCCGTGAGGGAAGTTCACCACCGTCGCCACACGAACCCCGGTTCCGCGAGTGGTGGCGACGGCCACGGTCACGAACCGAGGCCATACGCACACCGCGGCCACGTTGCCGTGCGGTCCATGGGCGCGCCGACACAACTCGATGATGTCACTCTCGGAGCATTTTTCGTCGAGGTTCGTCAGATCGATCAGTCCGAGAACACGGACCGCGTCCTCACGACTCACGAAACGAAACCGTTCAAGTTCTCGGGCCCGAAAGACGTCGGAAGAAGTTGCTCCATGGTGAAGACGGCGCGCACTCCATCGGGGCCGCACGCGTAAATCAGCGTGTCGGCCGTGGCGAACTCACGAACTCGCTGACGACATCCACCACAACATGTACCCACCTCGATGCTGTCGCAGATCGTCAGAATCACCGAAATCGCGGTTTCTCCGGCGGCCACCATGGCCGCGATTGCTCCAGCTTCGGCACAGGCTCCCACGGGGTATGCCGCATTCTCGACGTTGCAACCCGCGTGGATACGACCCGATGGTGTGAGAATGGCCGCGCCGACCGGAAAGTGCGAGTACGGCGCGTACGCGTTCTTCTGAACGGCTTTCGCGGCGGCGAAGAGCTCACTCACCCGATGCTCGACGGGATATTCGGCCATGTTCGACATCTTGGAACCTCCGCAAGAACTGTACGCCACTCGTGAACACGTGACCGAGCGAGCCGGACACCTCCATGCACCGCAACTGTGCGAACATGGGACATGCGCCGCAGTCTGCTCAGCATCTGGAGTTGGTTCGCTCTCGGAGTGATCGTCATCATCTGGACTCCGCTCGTTGCGCTCGTTCGAGTCGCCACCGCTCCCTTCGACAAGGGCCGATACGCCACCGGCTACGTCTTCCGGCGACTCTGCGTCGTGCATCAGGTGTTGAACCCGATGTGGAAGTTCCGCACCAGCGGGCAGTTACCCGCGAACAAGCGCAATCCCTACGTGATGGTGTCGAACCACGAGAGCTTCGTCGACATGCTTCTCATCAGTCATTTGAAGATCGAGATGAAGTGGTTGAGCAAGAAATCCATCTTCAACATTCCTCTCGTCGGATGGATGATGAAGATGGCCGGCGACGTCTCGCTGGTCAGAGGTGATCGAAACAGCGGGTCCGCCGCGTTGGACGTGTGCAAGTCGTGGCTCGACCGCAAGATGTCCGTCATGATCTTCCCCGAAGGAACGCGAAGTGCCGACGGAGAGATGCGAGCGTTCAAGGATGGGGCTTTCCGCTTGGCCATCGAAACCGGCACTCCCATTCTTCCTCTGGTCGTGCACGGAACACGGTCGGCGTTGCGCAAGCACGATTGGCGTCTCGGCGATTCGCGTGCCGAGGTGAGAGTGCTTGAGCCCATCAGCACCGAAGGAATGACTGAGAACGACATCCCCGTGTTGCGCGACCGCGTGCGCGACCTCATCGCGAACGAGATTCAGATCATGCGCGCCGCCGCCTGACGGCGAACATCAACGACCGCTGTGGCCGAAGCCGCCTCCGCGATCGTCGCCTTCGAGGTTGTCCACTTCGCGCCAACGCACTTCCATGATCGCTTGCACCACCAGTTGGGCGATTCGGTCTCCACGCTGGACGTGGTAGTCGTGTTCGGGATCGGTGTTCAACAACACGACCTTGATTTCACCGCGGTACGCACAATCGATCAATCCGGGGCTGTTCACGACCGACACACCATGCTTGAGTGCCAGCCCGCTGCGTGGCAGCACGAAACCCGCGAACCCGCGCGGTAGGGCCAAAGCGATGCCCGTCGGAACGAGCACACGACCACCACCGGCCTTCACCACCGCGTCGTGACGCGCAACGAGGTCGAGACCGGCATCTCCCGGATGGGCATAGGTGGGAAGTTCCAGATCGGGGTCGAGACGCACGACCGGCACCGACACGACGGGTGACGTTTCTCGCTCGGACATGACTCGACGATACGTCAGGCTGACGAGATCGTGCGAGTGGTCACCGACCGGGGAATCAAAAATCGCCACACCGATGGCGTAGGGTCTGCACCGTGTTGGTGTGGATGGACCTCGAGATGACCGGGCTGAATCCCGACAAGGATGTCATCGTCGAAATTGCCACCATCATCACAGATGATGAACTGAACGTGGTCGCCGAAGGGCCCGACATCGTCATCTTCCAACCCGACCACGTGTTGGCCGACATGGATCCCTTCGTGGTCGACATGCACACCAAATCCGGACTGCTGGCCGCGATCGCGGCGTCCGACATTGATCTCGCCGAAGCCGGTCGACGCACCTTGGAATTCATCAAACTCCACGTGCCCGAGGCGCGCACCGTTCCCTTGTGCGGGAACTCCATCGGCACCGACCGCCGATTCCTCGCTCGCTATCTCCCCGACATCGAGAACCACCTGCACTATCGCAGTGTCGACGTGAGCACCATCAAAGAACTCGTGAAGCGCTGGTATCCCGGAGCCGATGCAAAGAAGCCCTTCAAAGCCGGCGATCATCGGGCTTTGGGCGACATTCGCGAGAGCATCGCCGAGCTTCGCTTCTATCGCGAGCGTGTATTCGTGCGATCCGAATCGACCACATCGTCTTGAGGACACACCGACCCGCGGGCCGGTCTCTCGGGAGTCGCACCAGGGGTGGGTGCGCGCCGACGCGTGCAACTACCCTCGGAACGTGACCGACACCGCCCCCCGTCCGAAAAAGCAGGAGCAGCTGCCGGCCAGCGACCAGATCCTCGAGATCGCCCCCGGAGTTCTGCGTACCCAGTTGCCCATTTCGATACCCGGACTCGGCCACGTGAACATGTACGTGCTCGAAGACGAACGCGGCGTCGCCGTGGTCGACCCGGGTTTGCCGGACAAGAACAGTTACGCCATGGTGAAGAAGCGACTTCAGCAGGTGGGAGTCCCGTTGAAGAACGTGCACACGGTCATCGTGACGCACAGTCATCCCGATCATTTCGGTGGCGCGTATTGGTTGCGGGCCGACACCGGTTGCGATGTGGTCACGCACGAACGATTCCGCGTGTTCTGGGATCCGACCGAACCCGACGACGTGGATCTCGATGATCAGATCGCGGTGGACGAGTTATCGAATCGACCTCCGGTGCGCCGACCATGGGACCCGCCCCCGTGGGGTGGTCCGTCGATGGAGGTGCCGTGGCGACGACGCGCCCGAATGGCCGTGGCTCGCCGCATCCCGCGGATGTTGCACCTGCCGCAACCCACCGTGAGGTTGAAAGACGCCCAAACATTCCGATTCGCGCGTCGTGAGTGGGTCGCGGTGCACACGCCCGGACACACCGCGGATCACCTCTGTCTCTTCGATCCGGAACACGGATTGATGCTGTGCGGCGACCACGTGTTGCCCACCATCACTCCGCACATCAGCGGCCTCATGAGAGCCCGAGACCCTCTCAAGTTGTTCTTCGATTCACTCGACAAGGTGGCATCTTTCGGGCCCCAGGTGACCAAGGCTCTGCCAGCACACGGCGACGTCTTCACCGATCTGACCGGACGAGCCATGGACATCAAAGAACACCATGTGGGACGCCTGCAAAAACTGCGCGATGCGGCGGCCGCCGAAGGTCGCCCCATGACCGTGATGGACATGTCGACGCACCTGTTCTCGCCGCGCGCTCAGGGTGGGATGGCCGATAGCGAAACCTTCGCACACCTCGAACATCTGCGACTGACGGGTGAAATGGTTCGAACCGACCGCGACGGTCGCTACGAATACACGCTCAGTGATTGAGCGGTCAGCCGCCCACGATCGCGGGATTCGACCAGTCGCTCCAAAATCCACACGACCCACGAGAGTTGCACGCCTTCACTCTGAACGTGATTGCGTTGCCCTTCGTTTGAAACTTCAGTTCGTACGAACTGGTTCGTGAGTCGGCCGTTCCTCCATAGGAATTGTTCCGCCGATACTCGATGCGGTACTCGGTGACCACCGAACCATTGTCACGCGGGGCCGACCACGCGAAGTCGATGGTCGTTCGCGAAAAACGGTCGGGGCTGGCGGACGGGTTCGTCGGTCGATCGGGAATTCGGTACGGATCGAAGGGTGTCACGGTCTCGGAACGACTGGACGTTCCGGATGCGCCACCCGCGTTTTCGGCGACCGCGGTGAACGTGTACGCGGTGCCGTTCGAAAGTCCGGTGACCGTGCACGAATTGTCTCGAGAGTTCGTGACGCTCACCGTGCATGTGCGACCACTTGGCGACGAGGTGAAGGTGATTGTGGTGATTGAGGAACCACTGAATCCACTCAACGACGCCGACACGGTTACAGAACGATCACCAGCCACCGCGGACTCGATTCGTGGCGTGAAC
>RHCK01000125.1 GCA_010030605.1 Acidimicrobiia bacterium | reverse complement strand
GGGGAGTGCGGCGACCCCAGCAACTCCTTGCGCAAATTGTCGTAGGCGACCTGATTGCGCAGGATGTCACCGAACAACCAGTCCATTCCGCCATGACGCAACTTGGCCCAACCCGCCAGAACATAGGTGAGAACCAGCACCACCACCATGAGTCGGATGGGCGTTCCGTAGCGCGCATGAGCGCCGGTCGACGGGTTCCGATTCTCGATGGTGTGCGCATCGGCAGCCGGCGAGAAGCCGATGATCAGCAAATAGATCGCAATGAGGTGCTCGGTGTGGATCACGTGACCGAACGACAGGCGGTACGTGCTGACAATCAAGAATCCGATGGCGAACAATGGCCCGGTCCATCGGTGACGCAGACCGACGGTCACCATGCAGCCGACCAACACGACGATGACGATGAGCGCTTGCATCAGCCCGGGTGATGGTCGGGATTCGAGGAACCACAGCACTCCCACGCCATCGAGTCGAGACGACGGCAGCGTGGTGCCGCGCCAGAACGATGGCAGCCGGGCCACGAGAAAGATCGTGGCGTAGGCGGCGCAGAGTATTCGCAGGGTCGCCAAACGAGTCGCCGGAGCCGGACGCATCAACCACGTGTCGACGGTGTTCATCGGCTATCGGATCCGCACGATGCATGCACGGTGCGCTGCAGCGGTTCTCGGTCGCCCTCGTACCAACGCAGCGCATCGAAACGCTCGGTGATCACCTCGACGCGGTCGGCGCCATCGACGCGGTCGAGAATTTCTCGGCAGAGTTCGTCGGCCGTCCCACCCTCGATGGCGATCGATACGGTCCGCGCGGCGATGATCACCTCGTCCGTCCCGGCGATCTGAAGTGGGGTGAGTCGCTCGATGCTGCCGTCGAAGATGGCGACGGCGGTGTCCACGGTCTCGGTGGTCGAACGTCGGCTCGAGAACATCGGGTAGGTCGACAAAGGAAAACTGTCCCGATCGAGCGCCAGGGGAACGACACCGACGACCGCAACCACCGCAATCAGTGAGAGTCGAGCTCGCACGAGTCCGGAGCGTTCGGATGGCACGATCGCGACGGTAGTCGCTCGTCGATACTCGGCATCTAGTGTGAACCCGTGAGTGGTGGAGCCGTCGCCCGAGTGCCGGTTCGCGTCGTGGTGACGTGGCTGATCGTGTCCCTTGGTTTGGTGGGTGTCGCGCGAGCCGTGGCATTGCCCGAAGCGTGCGGCGTTACGACGTCGGCGCAACGTCGATCCTCCGTCGAATCCGCGATCGCATGGATCGTCGATAATCAGTCCGCCAACGGCCGTTTTCTCTATCGTTACGATGCCGTCGACGACGTCGTGGAGCCCGGCTACAACTGGGTCAGGCACGCCGGCACCATGTTCGCTCTCGAGCAGGCGCATTCGGCGGGATTCGATGGTGTCGATGCAGCGATCGACTCGGCTCGGCGGGCCATCGACGCCGAACTCGTGCGGGTCGACGATGGAGAGCCGCGGATCGGTGTTCGCGACGGCTCCATCGTGTCGACGGGTGGAACGGCGCTGCTTCTTCTGGCGGTGACCGAACCGATGATCGACGGCACGATGGACGCTGATGAGGTGGCATTCGCACGAGGTCTCGCGCGCCATGTGGTGGGTTCGGTCTGGACTTCCGACGACGGAGTGACGCGAGTTCGCGAGGTGGCCGACGAGTCGCTGAACTTTTCCGATGTTGTCGGACGATTCACCACGGGTGAGGTGGCGTTCGCGCTCGCGCGGATGGAACGCCTCTTCCCGGGCGAGGGGTGGGGAGATCGCATCCCCGACATCGTCGATTATCTGGTGCGTCGAAAGGCGGTCGAGGAAGGCTTCGTTCCCGACATGGCCGACCATTGGGCGGCCTACGCGTTCGCTGAAACCACCACATGGTCCGAGCCTCTTGCATTCGATGACATCGCGCGGTCGTGGGCCCGAAAGCAAATGGGAATTTCCTCGGTGATGATTCGTTACGAGGGTCAACTGACGAACGGTTTTCCCGACCGGTCCCTTCGTGGTGCGACGGCACTGGGTGCGGCCGTCGGCACGCATGGCGAAGCGATGGCCGGCTGGACGACGTACTTCGCCGCCACTCGTGGGGTCGACGACGACGTGGTGGCCGCCGGGATGGCGCGATTGGCCTGCAACATCGGCACCTTGACCGCTCGTCAGATCGACTCCGACGAAGCGGCGTCCTACGCGCAACCGCGTCGCGTGGAAGGAGCGTGGTTGTCCGGAGGCGTCACGCAGGTCGACGATCAGCAGCACGCGATGTCAGCCGTGTTGGCGGGGGATCGGGTGTCGGGGGGTTCCATCGATCCGCGACCGTCGCGACAGCAACCACTCGATTGGTCGTGGGTGTTGGTGTTGGTGGCCGCCGTTGCCGTCGCCGCACCGTCGCGCGTGGCGACAGCTCTCGTTCGTTCGCCCCGTTCCATGCGTCGTGATGCCGTCGTCGCCGGAGTCGCCGCGCTCGTTCTGGCGTTGTTCTCGGTTCGGATTTTGGAAGCGGTCGACGTCAGTGTTCCCACGGCGGCCGTGGCGTGCGGGGTGGTCGTGGTGTTGGCGAGTCTCGTGGCCTTCCTCGGCGTGTGGCGGGACGAAAGATCGTTCATGGTCGTGGCCCGACCGGAACTGTTGCTCCTGGTGCTCGCCGGCGGTGCCGGGTCTCGCTCGTTGCCACTCATCGCCGGATTGGTGCTCGCCTACGGATTGGCCGAGTGGTTGGCACGTTTCGATGACGACGTTCGGGTGTGGGCGACGCGATTGGAATCGCTCCTGGCCATCGCGGTCGGGGTGGCACTGGTGGTGAACGGCGTGTACTCGATCTGAGACCGGGCCTCACACGACGATGTTGACCATTCGTCCGGTGACGACGATGACTTTCTTTGGTGTGGCGCCGGCGAGCGCGGCGAGCACCTTGTCGTCTCCGAGGGCGATCTCGCGAACTGCGGTCTCGTCGGCACCGGTGGCCACCACGATGCGTGCGCGCACCTTGCCGTTGATCTGAACCGGATACTCCATGGTGTCGTCTTGAAGTAGGGATGACTCGGCGTCGGGGAACGGTTCGTAGGTGATCGTCGCCGTGTGGCCGAGACGACTCCAGATCTCCTCGGCCATGTGCGGGCACAACGGAGCGAGCATTCGGGTGATGGCGAGAGCAACCTCGCGCGGAGTGTTGCCGTGCGCCGTGACGTGTTGCGTGAGGGCGTTGTTCAATTCGATGAGCTTGGCGATCGCGGTGTTGAAACGAAGACCGTCCATGTCGGAGCGCACACCATCAATGGTGCGATGGAGCAACTTGCGTAACTCGAGGGGTGTCTCAGCGTCGGAAACCTTGATGTCGCCCGTGTTCTCGTCGACCACGTTGCGCCACACGCGTTGGAGGAAGCGCTGCATGCCCACCACGTCGCGGGTGTTCCACGGACGGCTCGCATCCAACGGTCCCATGCTCATTTCGTAGAGACGGAAGGTGTCGGCACCGTAGTCGTCGTACATCTCGTCCGGTGTGACGATGTTCTTCAGGCTCTTGCCCATCTTGCCGTATTCGCGCGTCACCTCTTCGCCGTCGAAGAAGTACTTTCCGTCGCGTTCCTCGACTTCGGCCGCCGGAACTGCTTGGCCGCGAGGATCTCGGAAGGCGTAGGCCTGCACGTAGCCCTGATTGAAGAGTCGATGGAAGGGCTCCGCGCTCGACACGTGTCCGAGGTCGAACAACACCTTGTGCCAGAAGCGCGCGTACAGCAGGTGCAATACCGCGTGCTCGACGCCACCGACGTACAAATCCACCCCACCCGTGTGACCGGTCATGCCATCGCCGCCGTCGGCGGGACCCATCCAGTACTTCTCCACGTCGCCGTCGACGAAGCGCTCGCGATTCGTGGGGTCGAGGTAGCGGAGCTCGTACCAACACGACCCGGCCCACTGGGGCATCACGTTGATTTCCCGCCGATACGTGCGCGGACCATCGCCCAGATCGAGCACCACGTTGCGCCATTCGTTGCTTCGGGCCAACGGTGGAATGGGGTCGGTCACGTCGTCATTCGGATCGAGGGCTTGGGGCTTGAAGTCCTCGAGTTCGGGCAACAGCACCGGCAACATGGACTCGGGTAGTGCGACCGGTTGATCGTCCTCGTCATAAACGATGGGGAAGGGCTCGCCCCAGTAGCGCTGGCGACTGAACAGCCAATCGCGCAACTTGAAGTTGATGGTCGGTTCACCGTGCCCGTTCGCGGCGAGCCACGCGTTCATGCGGCTCTTGCCCTCTTCGATGGACTCGATGCCGTCGAGCGAAACTCCGGAGTTCGACGAGTTGATGTACGCGCCATCGCCAACGAAAGCCTCGGGCCAAGAGTTGGTGTCGACGGATGCACCGGACTGAACGGCCAATCCACGAGCCTCGAACCATTCGGCCGGAGGCTGCTGAATGGCGGGGATGGGCAAACCGAAACGTCGCGCGAACTCGAAGTCGCGCTGATCTCCGCACGGCACCGCCATGATCGCTCCGGTTCCGTAGCCCATCAGCACGTAGTCGGCCACCCACACCGGAACCCGCGAGCCGTCGACCGGATTGGTGGCGTACGTTCCCGTGAAGACGCCCGTCTTTTCGCGCGTGTCGTCCTGGCGATCGATGGCATCCTTGGCCGCGGCTGCGGCACGGTACGCCTCGACGGCCGATCGATTCTCGTCGGTGGTGAGCGCCTCGACCAGAGGATGCTCCGGTGCCACGACCATGAACGTCGCGCCGAACAACGTGTCGGGTCGGGTGGTGAAGACCGTGATCGCTCCGGCGGGGGACGCAAAGTCCACCCGAGCGCCCTCGCTGCGGCCGATCCAGTTTCGTTGCATCAACTTGATCGGTTCGGGCCAATCGAGACGATCGAGATCGTCGAGCAGTCGATCGGCGTACGCGGTGATGCGCATCATCCACTGGCGCATGTTCTTCTTGAAAACCGGATAGTTGCCGATGTCGCTTCGTCCGTCGGCGGTGACTTCCTCGTTGGCGAGGATCGTTCCCAGGCCGGGACACCAATTCACCGGTGCGTGGGAGAGGTACGCCAAACGATGGTTGTCGATCGCCGCGCGTTGTTCGTCGCGGGACATCGTCGACCAAGCGACACTGTTCGGGGTGGGGCGTGCTCCGGTGGCGAATTCGGACTCGAGTTCGACGATCGGGCGAGCTCGACCCGAGGTCTCGTCGTACCAACTGTTGTACACCTGCAAGAAGATCCATTGCGTCCAGCGATAGAAGTCCTCGTCGGTGGTGGCCACGCTGCGGCGGGCGTCGTGACCGAGACCCAAACGCCGAAGTTGACGACGCATGTTGGCAACGTTCGACTCGGTGTTCACGCGCGGGTGCACACCAGTCGCGATGGCGTGTTGTTCGGCCGGCAAACCGAACGAGTCGTAGCCCAACGCGTGCAGCACGTTGAAGCCGGTCATCCGCTTGAAGCGCGC
>RHCK01000124.1 GCA_010030605.1 Acidimicrobiia bacterium | reverse complement strand
CGCGTCGCACACTTCCTTGGGCGTGAGCAGACCGATGTTCAGATACGGCGACAGCAACGAATGCGCGAGATGCCAATTTTCGGTGGTCATCGCGTCCTCGTGCGGACCGAATTCGGGCAAGAGAACGTCGACAAAATGGCGCAGACGTCGAAGCGCACCTTCGCGCGAGGTGGCCCACAAGCCCGCCGGTGCATCGCCGGTGCAGTGGGGCAGCAACTCGGCGATCACCTCGCGGTCGATGTCATCCAGGTCGTCGATCAGCGGAGAGGGCCAGCGATCGCGCGCGTTCTTCGGCGGTGGCTCACGATTCTCGGCGTCGTGGTTCCATGTGCCGCTCACCGGTTCGTCGCCGTCCATGAGGTAGTTCAGACGTCGACGTTGCCATCGGTAGAAATCCTCCATCTTGAAGGTCTTGCGCGTGCGCAACCAGTCGGATTTCCATTCGGCGAATTCGTCGTAATGGCACAGAAACTGATTGCTCCGAACGACGGTGCACTCGTTGTCGCGCACCATTCGCAGAGCGCTCCAGCTGGCCGGTTCCATCACTTCCACCGAGAGCGGCGAGAACTCGGAACGATGTTGACGCAAACCCGTAGCCAGCGAGTCGGCGCGGCGGTAATCCACTTGCCATCCGGCCGCCGATAATTCGCCGGCGAAGCGGCGCATCGCACAAATCACCAAATGCGCTCGTTGAATGTGCCAGGTCTTCGACCGCACTTTGCTCCGACTTTCGACCATCAGCACGCGATGGGTGTCGGGCGACGCGGCGGCCAATGCTGCGAAGGACGCGTTCAGTTGATCGCCCAGCACCCACACCGTTCGCGATGGTGTGGTGTCGGCTCGTTCCATGCGTTCAGTGTGGTGCATGAATCCGGGTCATGCGATGTCGAGCACCGATCCCACGATCGAGACGAACCCGGACACGCCCATTCGTTCCAGGCGATCGACGATGCCCGAGTTGGTGCACACGATGATCAGGCGACCTCCGCTCTCGCGCTGACGTATGCCCGCACCAATGATGATGCCCACCGACGCATCATCGAGAACCGTGATGCCATCGAGGTCGATCGCCAACGTCGATCCGGCTTCGGCATGACGAGCGAGGATGTCGGACAACTGGGGAAGCGTCGACATGTCCAGAGCACCGTCGAACGTCAGCACCGTGCGACCACCGATGTTGCGTGCGACGAACCCCAATGACACGGGCTCAACCTAGCGGTGGTTCACGCAGCACGGTGAGTTCGGCGTCGAGTGTGACCTCGGGGAAGAAGCGACCCACCAACGGAACGTCGGTGTGCACGGTACGTCGGGCGGTGACCGTGATCCATCGATCGTCCTCGATCACATCGACGGTCACCGCGTCGTCGATGGATGTGGCGGCACTCATGTCGGCCACCACCTGGCGGGCGGTGAAGGCGGGCGAATCGGACACGCTGGCCGCCCGTGCGGCATTCCACGTGATTCCTTCCAATCGGGATCGCGCGGAGAGAACGATGGCCAACTGGACGATGAGCAACGCGATGATGACCACCAACGGAAGAGCGATCACGAATTCGACGGCCGCTTGACCGTGATCCCGGCGACGAGTGTCAGGGCAGTTTCGAGGTGATGCCATCAATGACGCTGTCGAAGAGCGATCCGATCTTGCCGGCTCCGCCGCCACCGGTGGCCCAAGCGATGACCAGAAGCGCGATCAATCCGGCCGCCAACATGACGAGCGCGTATTCCGATGTCGCTTGTCCGCTGTCGGGTGATTGTTCGATGTCGGTTTCCATGTGTTTCCTTTCGTCACAGCGAGATGTTCAGGTGATGCAGGGTTGCGGCGATCACCGGAATGATGATGAGCACCACGAACGAAGGGAGTGTGCACACCACCAATGGAACGGCGAGTTGAACCGGCAGTCGGCGGGCGGATGCCTCGGCCAATCGGCGTCGATGATGACGAGCCGCCATTGAAAGTTGAAACGCCAGTTGATCAATGGGAACACCCAGTCGATCGCCGTCGGCGAGGATGTCGGTGAGCGACCGGGCGTGTGCACCCAACAGGCGTGGCAATTCCTCGAGCGCGGACCCGAAACGAACCCCGGAGTCGTAACGATCGACGACCGCACGAAACGCCGGACGCACGGACATGGGGGCGTGCCGAGCCAGCAAATCGATGCTCATCATCGGTGTGTATCCGGCATGTAGCGCGGCCAACAAGAGGTCGATGGCATCGGGAAAGTCTTCGACCACCGCCCGTGTGACGCGGTCGCGTTGGTGTCGACGACGTCGAAACCACACCATCACGACGGCGACGATCAACACCACGATCGTCATGAACTCTCCACCAAATGTCGAGTCCATCGGCGTCCGAGCAGGTTCAGTCCCACACCGATGCCGACACAGGTCCAACCGAGTGGGGTGGCGAGCAACACGTGACGCACGTTGGCGTCGTCGATCATGATGAACACACCGCACCCGATGGGTAACCAAGTGATGAGTCGAGTGGACGCCAATGCCGTGGCCGCTTGGGCACGCCGCTCGGCGCGTGCGTGCGCTCGTTCGTCGAGCGTGACCACCAGCGAATCGATGGTCGATGCGATGTCACCACCGGTGCTCGCGCACAACCCCAGAACATGAATCGTCATCACTGCGTCCCGATCGTTCTCGTTGCGCAACATCTCGCGGCACGCCTCCGATAACGCGACATCCGCGGCCAAACGGCGACCAAGAAACCGAGTGACGTCGGTGGGATGATGCTTGGTGCTGGCCACGATCGCGGCCGAGAGGGAATGTCCCGAGCGCAACGAACGGGCGATGGAAGCCAGTGCATCGGACAGATCGTCGTTGCCAACGGATTCGGTCGGGTGGCGTCGCCGGTGAAGAACGCGTTCACGTCGCACGTCGGTGAACCGCCCGCGGAACGTGGTCGTCGTCGACGCGGACGATGTGATCAATGACGCGCCGGCCATCGCCGGTGCGTTCGAGGTGGACCACGGTCCTCACCGCCGAAGCAACCACTCGCCGAACGTCTTCGGTTTTCCACTGGGGAGACGCCTGTGACACCAACAGTTCGACGCGACGAAGTCCGTCGAGGGCCGAGTTGGCGTGAACGGTGGACATCGATCCGGTGTGTCCGGTGTTCATGGCGTGCACGAACGTCAGAGCTTCGGGGCCGCGAATCTCACCCACCACGATGCGGTCGGGACGCAAACGCAAGGCCGTGCGCAAGAGATCGTCGAGGCTCACCGACCCGCGCCCTTCGGCGTTGGCCGGACGCGCTTCGAGACGAACGGCGTGTCCGCTTCGTAACGGCAATTCGTGGGTGTCCTCGATGACCACGATGCGCTCGGTGACTGGGCAGTGGGCGAGCAGGCTGGCCACGAGAGACGTCTTTCCCGAGCCAGTGGAACCAGTGACGAGAATGTTGCCGTCGCAACATCGAAGTTCGCGTAGTGCATCGGGCGAGTCAGTGAACGAGTCGAGGGGATGAGTCTTCTGACGGAACAGTCGAAACGCCGCGCAGGTGCCCGTGACGGCAATCGGAGGGATGACGGCACACACGCGCGTTCCGTCCGCGAGTCGTGCATCGACCATGGGTGACAAGCGGTCGAGTCGCCGACCGAGTGGCGAGAGAATGCGTTCGAGGTGCGTGTCGATGACACCGCGAGGAAGGTCGGATGAACGATGCAACTCTCCGCATCGCTCGAACCACACCTCGGTGCCGTTGTTCACCAGGATGTCGGTGACCGAGGAGTCGGATGCGATCGACTGCAATTGCTCGGGCAACCCGGTCATGAATTCGAGGGCGAGGTCGCGGTCAGAACGTGACGCAACGGTTCGGCGAGAGAGTCGGGTAGGCGGCGATGAAACAGTCCGGCGTCCACACGTCGAGCCACGGATGGATGGGTCTTCACGATCGCGACCACCGGCAGACCGAGCACCGACTCCACGTCGCGTGGTCGCAACGCTCGTTGATCCTCGTCGACCACCACCACCGAGTCGGCCTTCACCGCGAGAGCGACCGCCTTGCGCAACGCGAGATAGCACGGTCGGACCACCAACAGCACACGATCCGCCGCCTCGATGAGCGATATCGGAGCATCGTGGGTGCCGAGGTCGACGATGACCGTGGAAGTTTCGCCGAGCGAGGCGGCTTCGATGAGGCCATCGACCAGCGTGTTCCAACTCGGTGAATCACGATGGGGGAGAGGCCGATGGCCGGTGGGAACGATGCGTAGTTGGTCGTCGATCGAGATGTCGGTGTCGAACGGAGACGAAGAGTGCGGCGCGTTCATCCAGTCGGTCACACCGGTGATCGGAGTGACCGATCCGAAGATGGCGGGCTGATCACCAGCCAGGTCGACGAGAACGGTGTTCGACAATGTGGAAGCCAGCGATGCCAGTGTGGCGGCCACAACGGATGTGCCGGAACCGCCCTTGACCGAACGACAGACAATGAACATGGAATCCCCCGAGGAGTGGACGCACGAGGGAAGTGGGCGGTGAGAACCGACCCAGTGTGGGCGGAGGAAGCCGCGCGACGGTGAAGGTCAGGCGGACTGGAGCTTCTTCGCCGCGGCCGCGACGAGAGCCACCAATGCGATGAGCATGATGAGGCGCTTCATGCGGTGAAGGATAGCCCCGCGATCGGAGGCGACTACCCTGCAGATCGGAGGTGTCCGGGTACCTGGTGGGCTCCGCCGCCTTCAAAGCGGTTGGGACGAGCGATCCTCGTCCGGCGGGTTCGATTCCCGTCCACCTCCGCCACATCCCTGGACCCATGTCCACGAGTAGGAATGTCCACGAAGAGGAGAAGCGATGTTGTTCCCGGTGCGAAAGATCGTGACGGTCGTCGAGGAGATTCATCACGATCTCGGTCCGGCGCCCGCGACGCCCGCAGTGAAAGGTGCCGTGGCCGCGGTGGTGGGCAATCCGTACGTCGGACGTTGGGTGGAGGATCTCAGCCCGGCCGTCGATGAACTGCGCGCGCTCGGTGAACGTTTGGGCAACATTCTGATCGCGCACCTTGGCGGTGATCCATCGCGCATCGACGGCTACGGCAAGGGAACCATCGTCGGTTCGGCCGGAGAGATCGAACACGGAGCGATGTGGCACATCCCCGGTGGTGGTGGCATGCGTGCCGCGTTGGGCAAGGGGACGAGCATCGTGCCCAGCACCAAGAAGGTGGCCGGCGTCGGTGCCCGACTGGACGTGCCGATCACGCATCTCGAATGGAGTTACGTCGGCAGTCACTACGACGCCATCGAAGTGGGCGTGCCCGACGGCCCGAAGCCCGATGAGATGGTGGTGATCCTGGCCATGGCGTGCGGTGGTCGTGTGCACGCGCGATTGGCCGGTGGATTCACGTTGGCCGATCGCGGCAAGCCCGGGGTTCCGGCATGAGCGCCGAGCGAATCGCCGTCATCGGCCTCGGCCGCATGGGGTGGCACATGGCCGCGCACCTGTCGGCGGCCGGGCACACGATGTCGGTGTGCGACGTGGTTCCCGGCGTGGCCCAGAAGTGGTCGGACGAGAACGGTGGAACCGCGCACACCGATGCAGCGCGCGCCGTGGTGGATTGCTCCATCGTCATCACGTCGTTGCCGGCCGATCGCGAAT
>RHCK01000123.1 GCA_010030605.1 Acidimicrobiia bacterium | reverse complement strand
GCCGACATCGCCGGTGTGGAGGCAACCCTCGAGGGGGCTGATGCGTTCGGACTGCTGTCGGCGCCGGGGGGTCGGATCGCCGGGGGGACGAGCCAGGTGCAGCGCAACATCATCGGGGAACGCCTCCTCGGACTTCCCGCGACCCCTCCTAATCACCCCACGTATCGCGACTCATTGCGACTTATTGCGACAAATTGTCGCAATAAGTACCCGCCACGGGTACATAAAGCGACAATTTGTCGCATTTTGAGCAGTGGGGCGGGCGTCGGACGGACGAAGTTCAGCCGTAGAATTCTCCCTCTTGATCTTCGACGGTCCCGTCAGGGACAACCGTCATCATTGGAACTGTGGGAACCCGAACGTGAAAGTCGCATCCGCCAACGGCGTCAAAGTCGAACTCCACGACCTCGGGGGCACCGGGCCCCACATGCTCATGTCGCACGCCAACGGCTTCCACGGCCTGTGCTGGACTCCGGTCGCGGCCAACCTCATCAAGCGCTTCCACTGTTACGCCCACGACCATCGCGGCCACGGCGACACCGCCGCCCCCAAGGACTGGAAGGTCGCCTGGTCGGGCTACGCCGCCGATGCCACCGCGGCGGCCAAGGCGGTCGCCCAGCCCGGCGGAATCATCGGAGTCGGTCACTCCATGGGCGGCGCGACGCTTCTGCTCACCGCCATGAAGAACCCCGGACTGTTCCGCGGCCTCCTTTTGTACGAACCCATCCTCTTCCCCGACGACGTCCGTCGACCCGCCAATCGCCCGAACGCGTTGGCCGAAGGGGCGGCGCGTCGCAAGCCGTCGTTCAAGTCGCTCGATGAAGCCATCAAGAACTACTCGTCCAAGATGCCCATGTCGAGTTTCACCCCCGAAGCACTCGAGGCCTACGTCAATGGTGGCTTCCGCAAAGGCGACGACGGCATGGTTCACCTGAAGTGCTCCCCCGAACTCGAATCCGAGAACTTCAAGAACCCGAACATTCCCAACCTCTGGAAGAAGTTGCCCGAGATCGACATTCCCGTGTGGGTCCTCAGTGGTCATCCGGAGCCATTCCAGCCGTCGGGCTTCGCCGAAGCCATCGCTGATCGACTCCCCAAGGGCAACCACATCGAGTACAGCGACCTCGATCACTTCGGTCCGTTCGTCGATCCGGTTCGCATCGCCCGCATCGTCGACACGTTCGCCGACACCTTGGAGCCATGACCACCACCGGCGGTGCGGACACCTCCGCCACTCCCGGGACCGGTGCTTTCGGACCCGGCATCGATCGACTCGATCTTCGCGCCGATGCGGCCCTCGAACCGTTGCGAGCGAATCCGTCCGCGGCCAAGGTGTTCACGGCTGCCAGCCAACTCGGCGATTTCAGCCTCCTATGGCACCTCGTCGGCGCCGCTCGCGGAGTGACCAGCGGCAAGCGCGCCACGCAGGCCCTCGCCCTTTCCGCACTGTTGGGCGCCGAATCGCTCATCGTCAACCAGGGTTTGAAGCGAGTCTTCAAACGCGAGCGCCCCACCACCAGTGGCGACGAACGCTTCGACGTGCGCACTCCGTCCACCAGCAGTTTCCCCAGCGGCCACGCCAGTTCGGCCGTCTTCGCCGCGACGGTTCTCACCACTTGGGACGGCAAGAAGTCGGCCCCTCTCTGGTTCGGTCTCGCGGCCGTCGTGGGCACCAGTCGCGCGTTCGTGCGCATTCATCACGCGAGCGATGTCATCGGCGGAGCCGCCGTTGGACTCGGTCTCGGACTATTGGTCCGACCCATCGTGAAGCGATTGCGCTGAGCGTCAGCGCGCCGTCAACGTCAGCGTCGCATTCGTCCCATCGATCGACTCGATCCGAATTTCGACGTCGTCGGTGGTCCACGTGTCTCCCGCACGCAACTCCGGAGACACCACGAATTGGCGGCGATCGAAACCGGACCCGCCACGTATCTCGATGCGGTGCGCGATCACGAAGCCATCCGTGTGGAACGAATCGTCGCCGTCCGCGGAGACGAACTCCAGCGTGAAGAACGAGTTCTCATCCACCGGCACGACGATCATCTTCGAGTCCTCGGTGTTCGACGACGAACGAGACACCACATGCACCGAGCGCTGTCGATCTCGAGGACGCCAGACTTCCACTTGTTCGCGCGTGATCCATCCAACGGACAACAGATCCACGACCAGAATTCCGGGACCATCACGCAACGACGGATTCGACTGCCACGAGGCGGCACTGTTGCTCATCAAGTCGTACGGGCTGTCGTATGACCCCTTCTTGAGACTTCCGATCGACATTCCGCTGTGCGGCCAATCGAGCGCGTGACCCAATTCGTGCTCCACGAGATCGAGGGGCACACCGGCTTCTCGATCTCCCATGAAATCGGCGGCCCCCACGTACACCGCTCGACCCGTCACCTTGGCCGAACACTCCGCGACGCACACCGTGCCCGGAGTTCCCCGTCCACCTTCCTGATCCATGTCGTGCTGGGCGTCGGCCACCACCAGAACCCCCTCGGCGTCGGGCGACGACGCTGCGAGAGCTCGTTCCACGCACTGTTCCGATGTCTCGGTGGTCAGGATCGACACCTCCGACTCGGCGGCCACAAAGCGCACGTCATAACGATCTCCCGACCATCGTTGGAAATAGTCGGACACCGGCGCCAAGGAATCGACGATGGCGCTCGCGTCGTCGCTCATCCGATCGTCGATCGGGGCGTACAGCGGGTCCGTGATCCCTACCGGGACCCGACAAACAACCACCTCCCAGGTGTCGATCCCGTTCGCCCGCGGGAAAATCGGCTCCTGAAGCGCGATCAACCGTCCGAGCGGATCGACGGATTGCCCGTCGGAACCAGCGCAGGACGACGCTGCGAACAGCGATGCGACGATCGCCACGATCATCCACGGAAATCGCTTCATCTCCGACGACCGTAGCCTGACCCCCGTGACGACCGGGATTCGCTTCGATCGCAAGATGTCCGAGGCCGAGGGGCTGATGTGGCGCCTCGACAAGGACCCGTACTTGTCGTCGACGTTCGCCAATCTCTCGGTGCTCGATCGCGCGCCCGATTTCGATCGTCTGCGCCGACGAATGGAGCGCGCGTCCATCGCCATTCCGCGATTGCGTCAGCGCGTGCAGTCCGCTCCGGCGAACCTCACCCCTCCTCTGTGGGTCGACGATCCCGACTTCGACATCGACTATCACGTGCGTCGGGTCTCGCTTCCCGCACCAGGATCGATGCGTCAGATGCTCGATCTGGCCACGCTCATCACGAACGACCCATTCGACCGCACGCGCCCGTTGTGGCAATTCGTCGTCATCGAAGGTCTCGATGGTGATCGTGCCGTTCTCGTCGAGAAGCTTCATCATTCCATCGCCGATGGTGAGGGCAGCGTGCAGTTGTCGCTGCAGTTCTTCGACTTCGAACGCGACGCACCCGAACCGAGCGCACTCGAATGGGAACCGTCCGCGGACACTTCGTCCATTCTGAACGCCGACGTGTGGCGCGAGATGTTGGCGGGTCCGATGAAATTGCCGCTCGCTTTGGTGAAGCAGATGCGCGACCTCATCGCCGACCCCACGCAAATCCCGGCCAACGGCTCGGCCACCATCGACACCCTGCGCGGGGTCATCGGACAGATGACCGATGTCGAACCGGCACGATCTCCTCTGTGGACCACTCGCTCGCTGCGTCGCCGAGCCGAGGTGCTGAGTGCGCCCTTCACGACCACTCGTGATGCGGCGCGTTCGATGGGTGGCACGTTGAACACGGCCCTGCTCTGCGCCGCCGCTGACGCGGCGGGTCGTTACCACCGCGCTCTCGGCGCACCCATCGACGAACTTCGCGCATCCATGGCCATCAGCACCCGCAAGCAAACCGGTGATGGCGAGGCCACCAACGCGTTCTCGCTCGCTCGCATGCTGGTACCCACCGCCGAGATGCCGGTGCACGAACGCTTCCGATTGGTCAACGAAGCCACCATCGCGGCCGCCAACGGCTCCGCGGCCTCTCTCGTGGGGGCTGCCGCGTCCTTGGCGACGTCGCTGCCGACCGGTCTCATCACCCGCATGGCGCGACTGCAATCACAGACCGTCGACTTCGCGACGTCGAACGTGAAAGGTACCCCCATCCCGGTGTACGTGGCCGGGTCGCAGATCGTGAACAACTTCCCCCTCGGGCCCCTCGGTGGCGTGGCGTTCAATCTCACGCTGCTATCGCACGTCGGCAGCCTCGACATGGGTTTGAACATGGATGCCGGAGCGATCAGTCATCCCGAGGTCCTGCGCGAGTGTCTGCACGATGCGTTCGACGACCTCTTGACGTCGACGAAGAAGTCGAAGAAACGAACGAGCCCGAAGAAGTAGGGGCTCAGCCGCGCACGGCGGTGGTGAGCAAGTTGCGAACGTCGAGCAACAGGTCGCTCACTTCATCGGCTGACACCAGTTCGCGCTTCACCATCTGGGCCAGCGCGGAGTCGATGGTCGACAACGCACGATCGATGACCTCGGCCGACACGACTTTGATGTCGTTGATGTCGAGTTCGGCGATTTCTTCGGTCACCTGAGCTGTCATCGCATTCTCCCTTGTTGTCGACATCGTGTCGAGCGTCCGCGCTGGACGTTCGGCCGATGACTCCTGTCCGTGAAAGTAACGCACGAACCGGCTCGATGTGTGCATCGTATACCCGAGGTGTTCGACACATCGGGCACCCCCGATGGTTGTTACACGCACGTCGTTCCGAACACCTCCCACCACCTACGATTCACCCATGGAATTGAACGGAGCCGGAACCGTCGTCACCGGAGCATCGGGCGGTATCGGCGACGCGCTCGTCCGGCGTTTTCACGCCGCGGGCGCGAAAGTCGTCGCATCCGACGTGAATGCGGACGGAATCACGGCGTTGGCCGCCGAATTGAATGCCGTGCGACCGCATTCCGTTCTCGCCGTCGTCGCCGACGTGTCCACCGAGGAAGGAAACCGCGAACTGGTGGCGGTGTCCCGCCAATTTCTCGAATCCGACCAAGGTCCGGGGCTCGACCTCTTCTTCGCCAACGCCGGAATCGGTGGAGGCACCTTGCTGGAATCGACCACCGAGTCGCAGTGGGATCTCGCTTTCGCGGTGAACATTCACGCTCACCGTTGGGCGATGAAACACCTCGTCGCGGATTGGCTCGCTCGTGGCCGCGGATACTTCTGCTCCACCGCATCGGCGGCCGGACTTCTCAGCCAGATCGGATCGGGGCCGTACTCGGTCACCAAACATGCCGCCGTCGCCTTTGCCGAATGGGTGTCGATCACCTACGGAGATCGGGGCATCAAGGTCAGTTGCCTCTGCCCGCAAGGCGTGAACACGAACATGCTCCGCCAAAGCGATGACAGTGGTTTCGCCGGAGCCACGAACGTCGTTCGCGCCGCCGGTGTGGTTCTCGAACCTTCCGATGTCGCCGAGGTGGTGGCCACGGCAATCGCGGAGGAACGATTCCTGATCCTCCCCCATCCCGAGGTCGCCGATTACGAGCAACGCAAGGCCGCCGATCGCGAGCGTTGGCTCGCCGGCATGCGCAAGTTGCAGGCCCGCGTCTTCGGAAGCAGCTGACTCGTGACGTCGAAGTCCACCAACGAGC
>RHCK01000122.1 GCA_010030605.1 Acidimicrobiia bacterium | reverse complement strand
CGCACTTCCGTTGCAATCGCTCGTGTTGGGACTGAGTGGGCATTCCGGTGAATCATCGGATCTGTGGCCGACCAGTGTCACCGCACTGTCGGCAGTGACGCTGTGGTTCGCCTTCATCGTGGCCACCGTCGTCGTTTCGCGGCGATTCGGATCCGGTCGATTCGCCGACGATCTTCGGCTCTCGTTTCGCCCGATCGACATGATCGGTTTGCCGCTGGGAGTCGTCTCACAATTGGCACTGGTGCCGGCGCTCTACTGGCCCCTTCGACGGTTGTGGCCCGAGACGTTCGCCACCGACCGACTGTCCGAGCGTGCGCAGGAATTGTGGGACCGCGCCGAGGGCCGATGGGTGGTTGTGCTCGTGTTGATCGTCGCCGTCGGGGCACCGGTGGTCGAGGAGATCGTCTACCGCGGCATGATTCAACAAGCTCTTCAGTCTCGGCTCAATGAAGTCGTCGCGCTGGTCGCTGCCGCAGCATTTTTCGCCTTCGTTCATCTCCAGGCCATCGAGTTCCCCGGTCTGTTCTTGTTCGGTTTGGTGCTCGGCACCTGTTTCATGCGGACCGGACGGCTCGGTATGGGAATACTCGCTCACGTCGGCTTCAACGCCGTCGGCTTGATGCTGGTGGCCTGAGCGGGCGCACCGCGGCACGCGCGCATTCGTGGCAGGATGGGAACTCGTATGGTCGACGGCACGAGCGAAACCGACTCATCGGACGACGTGGAAGTCGACCATTCCGCGACCGAATCCGCGCGGCGCTCTCTTTCGCAATCCCTTGTGGGAAAGCTGCGCAATCCGTTCGAGGGTTGGGAACGTCGACGTCTCGTCATCTTCTGGGTGCGCGTGGCGCTGGTGGGTATCAGCACTCTCGTCGCCATCAAAGTGGTGCAACCGTCACTGGTGTTGAAAGATACAACCCCAACCGGCGGCGATATGGGGGCGCACGTGTGGGGACCCGCGTACCTGCGGGATCACTTGCTGCCATGGAAACTCAACGGATGGTCGATGGACTGGTATTCGGGTTTGCCCGTCTACCGCTTCTACATGGTCGTGCCCGCGTTGTTCATCGTCGCATTGAACGTGGTGCTGCCGTACGGAGTGGCGTTCAAGATCGTCGCGGTGGCGGGCATCGTCACGCTTCCCGTGTGTTGCTGGGCGTTCGGACGTTTGGCACGTTTCGCGTATCCGATCCCCGAAGTGTTCGCCGTGATCGGACTCGTGTATCTGTTGGACGAGAGTTACACCATTTACGGCGGCAACGTCGCGTCGACCATGGCGGGAGAGTTCTCGTTCTCGATCGCGCTGTCGTTCGCCATGTTGGCCTTCGGCTTCTTCGCTCGCGGACTTCAGAACGGACGTCACCGAGTGTCGGCGGCGGTGTTCATGGCGCTCGCGGTGCTGTGCCACGGCATCGTGGCCATCTATGTCGCGGTCGGTTTGCTGCTGATGGCGTTGCTCTGGATCGACAGATCGCGCTGGAAATGGTTCGTCACCACGGCCGGAACCGGTGCGCTTCTCTCGGCGTTCTGGATACTTCCGTTCCTTTTGAACCATGCCTACATGACGGACATGAAGTACAAGGGCGAGCCAGGCAACGGGTCGTTCTCGTCGTACTGGGGCATGTTCTTCGCGCTGCCACCATTCTGGAACTTCCTCATCATGACCTTGGCGATCGTCGGGTTCGCTGCGATGATCGCCAAGCGCAACATCGCCGGCGTGTGGCTCGGCGTCACCGGATTGGTCTTCGCGGCATTCGTGTATCTCTTCAACGACAGCCTCCCGGTGATCGGACTGCTTTGGAATCCGCGTTTGCTACCGATGTTGAATATGTGCCGGTATTTGTTGGCCGGTATCGGTGCGATCGAAGGCGTGTCGGCGATCGCCCGATTGGTTCATCTCGAGCAGTTCGCGAAACGTTCTGCGGCGCGCGTCCAACAGCCGGTAGCGGTCGAAGCATCCGTGCCGGAGTCATCGGCACCCGAGCCAACTCTTGCGGCATCGCTGGAGGTTTTCGAGGCCTCACATGAACGTCGCCTGTTCCGCACGCGCACGATCACGGCGATCGTGGGGGCCGTGTTGGTGATGATCACTCTCGGTTGGCGCTTCCAAGTGCTGCCCTTGGGAAGTATCTCCGATGAGGGTCAAGGTGCCGAATACAACTGGGGACCGTTCGAGGGGCAGGCGAGCGACAAGGGTTTCGTCGACGGCTGGGCCAAATGGAACTTCAGTGGTTACGAAGGGCGTTCGTCCTACGGTGAGTATCACGATCTCGTGAAAACCATGGAGTCGCTGGGACAGGACTCTGGCTGCGGCCGAGCGCTCTGGGAGAACTACGAAGGCAACGACAAGTACGGAACCACGATGGCGCTGATGTTGTTGCCGTTCTGGACCGATGGGTGCATCGGTTCGAGCGAAGGGTTGTTCTTCGAGGCCGCCGGAACCACGCCGTACCACTTCCTCGCCGCGGGAGCCATGTCGAAACAATCATCGAATCCGGTGCGCGAATTGCGATACGTGAACAACGACGCCGAGGTGGGTGTCTCGTACATGCGCGAGTTGGGTATTCGCTATTACATGGCCGTCACTCCCGAAGCGATCACCAAGGCCGACGCGGTCGCCGAGACCGATGGCGGTTTGGTGTTCGTCACGTCGTCGGGACCATGGAGAATTTACGAAGTGACCGAATCCGACATCGTGGTTCCCCTGACGGTTCGACCGTTCGTCGTCGCGTCGCGTTCGGGTGATCAGCGCGAGCGATGGCTGGAACTCGGCACGAGTTGGTTGCAGAACCGTTCCGAATGGAATGCGTTGCCCGCCTCCGACGGCCCGGACGAATGGCAACGAGTTGCGGTCGACATCGACATGAGTCGCCGCGAAGGAGAACCGGGATCCGACTCTCGCAAGGTCGACGTCGTCGTGCCCACCGAGAACGTCGACGTCGTGGATTTGGAACCGGTGTCGATCACCAACGTCGACATCGGAGAAGAGTCGGTGAAGTTCGACGTCGACCGCACGGGCGTGCCGGTGCTGGTGCGGGTCAGTTACTTCCCCAATTGGAAGGTTTCCGGAGCACAGGGCCCGTATCGCGTCGCACCCAACATGATGGTCGTCGTACCGACGAGTACATCTGTCACCATGGAGTTTCAGCCCAGTCTCGTCGACCGATTCGCGTACTTGCTGAGTATCGGGGGAATCGTGGCGGCAGTCGTCATGTTTCGTCGTGATCGTCGTGCAAATCGGCAGGTCAAGACCGACCTTGCCGCAACCTGAACCAAGCGAGCCGAACCCTCCCGATAGGGTGACTCATCGTCATGGCCACCAGTGCTCAACTCGAACAGATCGTGAAGGCCTACGACATTCGGGGCACCGTTCCGGACCAATTGGACGCCGACGTGGCGTACGCGTTGGGTGTCGGTTTCGCCAAGTTCACCTCGGCCTCGGTGGCCATCGTCGGTCGAGACATGCGTCCGTCGGGGCCCGAATTGGTCGAGGCGTTCGCGCGGGGACTCATGGAGCACGGCATCGATGTCATCGACATCGGATTGGCCTCGACCGACATGATGTACTTCGCCGCCGGGCGTCTGGATGCTCCGGGTGCGATCTTCACCGCCTCGCACAATCCGGCGCAATACAACGGGGCGAAACTTTGTCTCGCCGGTGCACGCCCCATCGGAGTCGACACCGGTTTGGCCGACATCAAGGATGTCGCCCGACGAGTTCTCGAGGGCGAGACATTCGCGCCCGCGGCTCGCGCTGGTCGAACCACGGAACGAGATCTCTTGTCGTCGTTCGCCGATCATGTGGTGTCCTTTATCGACCCATCGACGTTGCGACCCATGCGGGTCGTGGCCGACACGGCCAATGGCATGGGCGGTCTGGTCGTCCCCGCCGTGTTCGAACGTCTGCCTCGACTCGAGATCGAGGTCATGTACCCCGAGCTCGACGGAACATTCCCCAATCATCCGGCCGACCCGTTGCAATCGGCGAACCAGCGAGATCTTCAGGCGCGAGTGACGGCCGGTGGATTCGACGTCGGATTGGCATTCGACGGCGATGCCGACCGAGTCTTCGTGGTCGATGAACTCGGACGCGGATTGTCGGGCTCCACGACCACCGCGATTCTCGCCGCCGGGATGTTGCGCAAGAACCCGGGTGCCACCATCCTGCACAATCTCATTTGCAGTCGGGCCGTCTCCGAAGTCGTTCGTGAACGCGGTGGCAATCCCGTTCGCACCAAGGTTGGTCACTCCTTCATCAAGCAAGTGATGGCCGAAACGGGCGCGGTGTTCGGAGGCGAGCATTCGGCGCACTATTACTTCCGCGACAATTACCGTGCCGATAGCGGTCTCATTGCCACCATGTTGATGTTGGAGGAAATGAGTCTTTCGGGTGCGCCGCTGTCCGAGATGCGGTTGCCGTACGAGCGATATTCGTCCAGCGGTGAGATCAACACTCAGGTCGACGATCCCGTGGCGGTCATCGAAGCAGTGTCGCGACAGTTCTCCTCGTACCCACAAGATCGTCTCGACGGCCTGACGGTCGATTGCGGACCGTGGTGGTTCAATCTGCGGCCGTCCAACACCGAACCGTTGTTGCGTCTCAACCTCGAGGCGCCCGATCGCGATTCGTGCGACGACAAGGTCGCCGAGTTGCTGGCCGCCATCACCTCGGTCTGACCACCGCGTCCCAACCTTGTTACCATCGGAGATCACCATGCCCCTCGACCCCGAACTTTTGACCGTGTTGGCTTGCCCGATCGATAAGGGACCGCTTCACGTCCTCGACGACGAGAACGCGTTGTACAACGCGCGTTTGAAGCGTCGTTATCAGGTTCGGGAAGGAATCGCGGTCATGTTGGTCGACGAGTCCGAGGTTGTGTCCGACGCCGAACACGAGCGGATCATGGCCAAGATCGCCGCGTCGGGCATTCGCACCACCGGTCGGTCCTGACGATCCCATCCGCCTCGCAGACGAGTGCGGTTGTCTACACTGACCCCATCGGGCTGACAGATCGGTGCCAGCAGGCCCCGGCCCGGGAAAGGCTTCGTCTTTCCCGTCCATACCCATCGCATCCCCAAGGAGTCACCATGTCGTCCACTTCATCTTCATCAACGTCCTCGATGGCCGCGCGCAAGGACTTCCGCGTCGCCGATCTCTCGATGGCGCCCTTCGGTCGCAAAGAGATTCATTTGGCCGAACACGAAATGCCGGGCTTGCGCGCGTTGCGCAAGGAATACGGCGCGACCAAGCCGTTGAAGGGTGCTCGTATTTCGGGTTCCTTGCACATGACCATTCAGACCGCGGTGCTCATCGAAACACTCGTGGAGCTCGGAGCAGAGGTGCGCTGGGCGTCGTGCAACATCTTCTCCACCCAGGATCATGCGGCAGCTGCGGTGGCCGTTGGTCCGAATGGCACGGTCGAGAATCCGGCGGGAGTACCCGTTTTCGCGTGGAAGGGTGAGACGCTCGAGGAGTACTGGTGGTGCACCGAGCAGATGATGACGTGGCCCGACGGTGACGGTCCGAACATGATCCTCGACGATGGTGGCGATGCCACGTTGTTGTTGCACAAGGGTGTCGAATACGAGAAGTCGGGCGAGGTTCCCGATCCCACCACGGCCTCGAATGCCGAATTGGCCATCGTTCTTGGTTTGTTGCAGCGCGGA
>RHCK01000121.1 GCA_010030605.1 Acidimicrobiia bacterium | reverse complement strand
ATCACACCGATCCACAACACCACGGCGAAGAGATGGTGCAACATGCGAGCCGCCGCATCCACACGTTGACGTCGTCGATTCTCTCCGACCTCTCCGTGCTCGAGCTCTTGATACCTGGTCGGAGTGCGCCACCAACGCGAAGGGTGCACGATGCTGCGACGAGCAACGAAACGCACCACTCGTCGGAAAATCAGATGCGACAGCCGAGTCGCAATGAAGGCACCGATGACCACCAGCAACACCAGCAGCGGCCGAGACATGGCTTCTTGCGCCGAAATCGGCTGTTCCGGAGTGGGATTCAGGGTGGAGAGCATTTCGAGAGGACGAGACATGACCTCACCATTGTGCCGTGAAACACCCGACAAAGGTGGAACATCTCATCGTCCGCGCACCCAAGACGGCACATCCGTGATCGCCTCCACCTGACCGAAGCGGGGATGATTCACGGGGTGCTCGGCCCTCTCCAGTTCCCAGAGCACGCGGTACGGAACGTGCACGGCGTGTCCTCCCAGTTCGAGCACCGGAAGCGCGTCGCTCTTCACCGAGTTGCCGACCATGCAGAAACGGTGTGGCTCCACGTCTATCTCGCGAAGAACTCGCTCGTAGGTCGGAACGTCCTTTTCCAGGACGATCTCCACATGGTCGAAAAGATGATCGATGCCACTCGTGGACACCTTGCGCGTCTGATGAACGAGATCGCCCTTGGTGATGATCGCCACTCGGTGATCTTTCGCCAGGTCGACGATGACTTCGGCGACACCGGGCAACAGGCGAACCGGGGCGAGCAAGAGTTCGCGGATGACGGACAGCAATTTCTCCAGAACGTCGGAGGACACGCGTCCTTCGGACACCGAGATCGCCGCTTCCAACATGGAAAGTCCGAAGGCCTTGACGCCGTAGCCATACGTCGGCAGATTCACCCGCTCGGTCGCGGTGAGAACCGCGCGAAGATCGACCCCTTCCGTGACGAACGGACGCACCAGTTCGCAGAAAGTGTTCTCCGCCGCGTGAAATCCATCCTCGCTGTGCCACAACGTGTCGTCCGCATCGAAGGCCACCACGTCGAATCGGGACGTATTCCCACCTAGAGTTGCACCACTCATGAACTCCGTTCTATCTCGTCGCGCGCGCCTTCTTCTGGTCACGATGTCCTTTGCCGTGAGCGCCTGTTCCTCCGCCGATGCCACCTCATCGACGAACACGACAACGGTGGCCACCATCGCGCCAGCGACCACGACGACCAGCACCACGTCCACCAGCACGACGACGAGCACGACGACGAGCACGACAACGTTGCCCCCATTCCCGAGTTACTCGATCGCTCCCATCGGTGTCGGCGGAGACTCGGCGGCGCATCTGTCCAAGGTGGACACCGTCGACAAGGTCGTGTTCCTCACGATCGACGACGGGATCGTGAAGGACCAACGGGTGATGGACTTCTTGGTGGAGCATCGCTGGCCTGCGACGCTTTTCCTCGTCTCCGGGGAGTTCAAGAAGGATCCGTTGTACTTCGCTCAGATCCTCACCGTTGGTGGCAACATCAGTTCGCACACGTCGACACATCCCGAATTGTCGGGACTGGACTTCGACACTCAAAGAAAACAGATTTGCGGAATGCGAGGAACCATCGAAAAGGCGCTCGGTTCCGCCGGACACTTGTTCCGACCTCCGTACGGTTCCTGGGATGAAACCACGCTTCGCGCCGCCGCCAGTTGTGGCATCAACGCCGTGGTCACGTGGAACTCCGAATTGTGGGAGGGCAACGTCGATCTGGCGCACCGGCCCGCTTTGCAACCCGGCGACGTTTTTCTGACTCATTTCCGCAACGACCTGTACGACAATCTCGTCGCGTTGGAGGCCCGACTGACGGCCGAGGGCTTCACGGTGGGAAATCTGGAGGACTACCTCCCCAACCAGTGAACGCTCAGCGGTGGATGGCGTTCAAATAGTTGTACACCGTGATCCGCGAGACTCCCATCGCGTCGGCGACGTCCTCGACGGCGCGACGCAAGGTGAAAGCCCCTCGTTCGTCGAGCAAACGAATCGCGGTCTGCTTCTGCTCGCGGTTCATGTTCGGCAAGCGACAATCCATCTCGCGCTCGACCGATTCGATGAGTCGCTCGAGCGCCCCATGAAGGTCGGGGAGGCGCACCACCGTCACCACCTCGCCATCGACGACGATCGGGATGTCGGACGCTTCCTGCTGCGCGGGGTCGATCATGGTGCAACCCAACGCTTTGATGAGCGGCACGATGGCCGACAACATCGGGTGATCGGTGCGAGGAGCGCTCGTGGTCATGACGCCACCTTTTCCAGGTGAATGTTCACGTGCGTCGCACCGTTTCCGTAGGCCTCGGAGATGAGTGACGAGACCGCCGAGAAGACAGTCGGGTCGTCGGCGCGGAATTCCGAGGCGAATGGTCCGAACTCGACGGTCAATCCGTGGGACTCGACGGCCGCGATCGCGGCCAGAACGTGCGGACCCGGGCGACCTTCGATGAATGGCTCGATGGTGAATTCGACGCGGATCACTCCTCCAGCGTAGAGGTTCAGCCCGCGCCCATCACTCGCCGGAGTTCATCGGATCGGGCCCGGCATTCGCGCCCCGAGATCGCCATGGCTTCGGCGAGTTTCTGGAGCGCCGTGCGGAAACTGCCGTGCCAGTCGGCCTCGAACGCCCGCCGCGCTGGTCCGGTCCAGGTGGTTCCGTCGAGGGCGGCATTCACCGTGGTGAGCACGCCCTCGATGATGTCGTGTTGGCGTTGCAAGGTGGCCCCCAGATGGGACAACTGATCCGGATCCGCTCCGATGATTCCGATGGGTTGGCTGGACATCGGTCCTCCTTCGTCGAGGACGGGTGGGCATCAACCGGCCATCGACGGTCGAATCAACGGCCACAACAAACTCAGGCTGTCGGGAAGAAACCTCTCCCGTTCGAACATCGCTTCGAGATCGTCGATCTTCATCCACCAAGCGTCCACCACCTCGCCATCGGCGAACTCGAATGGACCGGGGTGGACGACTCGGAAACACCGCCCGATCAGCCGGACCTCGGAATCCTCGTACGACTGGCTCACTCCGCCGTCGATGGGCTCCGGAGAGCGATCGGTGACGCCCACCTCCTCGGCCAATTCGCGACACGCGGCGTGTTCGTATGTCTCGCCACTACCCACCACTCCGCCCACGGCGATGTCGCACCAGCCGGGCCACACATCCTTGGTCAGTGCCCGGCGATGCACCAGCAATCGGCCCGAGCCGTCCAGAACGGCCACGAACACGGCCCGGTGGCGCAATCTCTCGGCCCGCATCACACGACGGGCCACGACTCGCGTCACTCGGTCGTGTTCATCGACTTCGTCGACGAGTTCGTCGCGCTCCGGATCGGCTTCGATTCCCATCGGTCATTGACTACCACGAACAATGTCTACGATGCTCGTATGGCCGAGCCCAACGACATCTCCACACTCACCGTCGAGAGCCGCGATCTGCTCGACGATGCGATTCGCCTTCGCCGCTCACTCCACGAATGGCCCGAACTCGGCAATCACCTTCCCCGCACCCGGGACGAGGTGTTGGCCTCGATCGAAGGTTTGCCTCTCGACATCACCCTCCACGAGACCACCTCGGGCATCGTCGCATCGTTGGAGGGTGACAAGCCCGGACCAACCATCATTTTGCGCGGAGACATGGACGCGCTCCCCATGCCCGAGGACACCGGGGTCGATTTCAGTTCCCGTGTCGAGAACGCGATGCACGCATGCGGTCACGACACGCACACCGCCATGTTGGCGGGGGCGGCTCGATTGCTCACCGCGCATCGCAGTCGACTGCATGGACGGGTGCTGTTCATGTTCCAACCCGGCGAGGAGGGACACAACGGTGCGGGTCACATGATCGACGAAGGTTTGTTCGACGTCGGTCCACTCTCGGATGGAAGTGCCTCCGCGGTCACCGGCGCGTTCGCGATTCACACCACCTCGTCGCTACCCACCGGATTCATCAGCACCCGACAGGGCCCGCTCATGGCTTCCAGCGACGTGATTTCGATCGTCCTCACCGGCAAAGGTGGCCATGCCAGCGAACCGTTTCGCACCCTCGACCCGGTGCCGGCGGCCTGCGAGATTGTCCAAGCGCTGCAATCGATGATGACCCGGCGAATCAACACCTTCAACCCCGGTGTGCTCACCATCACCCAAATCAATGCCGGAACCACCACGAACGTGATTCCCGAATCGGTGCACATCAAGGGAACCATTCGAGCCATCAGCGAAACGACGCGTCGCCTCATTCATGACGGTGTGCGTCGCGTGGCCGAAGGAGTCGCGGCGGCACACGATCTGGACGTGGCCGTCGACTTGCGCGACGGTTACGACGTCACCGTGAACGACAACGACTACGCCGCGCGCGCCGCGGCCATCACCAAAGAATTGATCGGAGCCGATCGCTTCATCGAACTACCGACGCCGGTGATGGGTGCCGAGGATTTCGGATACGTGCTGAATCATGTTCCGGGGGCCATGGTCTTCCTTGGTGCCACTCCCCTCGACAAGAACCCGGCGCAAGCGGCGCCGAATCATTCGAATCGAGTTTTCTACGACGAGCAGTGCATGACCACCGGAATCGCGTTGTACAGCGCGGTGGCGTTGCGCCACTTGTCCCCGGTCTGAAACGCGCTCGGACCGCAGAATTCAGTTGGAGGGTCCGGCGGGATAACGAGCCTCGCCCAGTGCCATCTCCATGAAAGGCTCGATGTTCGGTCCTCGTCGCAAGTGATGACCACCGTCGACGCTGATGCACGTGCCGGTGATCCACGAACTTTCGTCGCTGAGCAAGAATCGCACCAATCGACCGACGTCCTCGGTGGTGCCCACTCGTCCGAGCGGCATCTGCGAGACGTAGTCGTCGACCACCGGCGGATAGTTCACCATCGCCTCGGTGGCGTCGGTGGGAACCAAACCCGGGCGCACGGCGTTGGCGCGAATGTTGCGACAACCCAACTCGTCGGCGGTCTGGCGCACCAACATCTCGAGTCCGGCTTTGCTCACGTCGTACGGAGTCATGAACCGATGGGTGACCGGACCGGCGATCGACGACACCGCCACGATGGAACCACCACCATTGGCGGACAAATGAGGGACGGCGTGTTTGATCGTGAGGAATGCTCCGGTGAGGTTGGTGCCGATGACACCGTTCCAATCGTCGAGAGACGTGAGGTGAATTGGCCCACCGGTTCCGTAACCGGCGTTCGCCACCACCATGGTGAAAAGACCAACGGCTGCACTCTTCTCGCACGCCTCGCGAACGCTGTCCTCGTTGGTCACGTCGCACGCCACCGTCACCACTTCTGCTCCATTGGTGGCGAGGGTCCTCAATTCCTGTGCGGCCGACGACAGTCGATCGACGTTGCGAGCGGCCAGCACGACGGTGGCGCCGACACTCACCAACTCGCGGGCGCAGCCGAGACCGATGCCGGAGCCACCTCCGGTGATGAGAGCGACACGGCCGGCGAGCGAACGGGGATCCGAACTGCTGTTCATGACCCGATCATGTCACGGACCACGCGAGCGAGCATCATAGAGACATGACCGAACGCGCCACGCCGCTCTCCGGAACCCGCGTGCTCGATCTCACCCGCGTCCTCGCGGGTCCGCACTGCGGGCGCATGCTCCAC
>RHCK01000013.1 GCA_010030605.1 Acidimicrobiia bacterium | reverse complement strand
CACCGGCCAACGCACCGGGATCACGACCCGTGGCAACCATGTCGTCCACGCGCTGGGCCGCTTCACGAGCCGCGTCGGCGGTGACGAGGTTGAACGCGTGAATGGACGACTCGCGCTCGGAGATGCGCGCGAGGTGGGCCTCGAGAACCTCGATCGCCTTCACCGACCCGGTGCGAACGGCGGCGGCGATGTCGAAAGCGGTGGTGGGAATCGCGGCCATGCTCAGCCGTCCAGCCCGATGATCGGGGGAACACGGAATCGACCGTCTTCGGCCGCGGGTGCGTTGGCCAACACCTCGTCACGATCGAGACTCGGCTTCACCACGTCCTCGCGGAAAACGTTGCTCAACGGATACGGCTGCGTCATCGGTTCGACGTTCGACAGATCGAGTGCGTCGATGTCGGCGAAGTGTTCCAGCATTCCGGCCAACTGCACGGTCATGCGGGCGATCTCGTCATCGGCCACATCGAGCCGAGCCAAGCGGGCCACTTTGGCCACCGCGGCGGCGGAGATTCGTTCGGAGGAGGGGTCGGACACGAGTTCTTATGCTACGAGCCGGACAGGTGGACGAGCACCGCCGATTCGGGCCACATGACGGGTGGCACCAGACCGACATCGCGCAAGAACGCCCCCGACATCGATTGGGGTTCGTCGGCCAATGACGCGCGCAACCACGCCGGCTGATCGACCGCGGTTCCGGGCACCGGGACCGCCTCGCGAGTGAGGGGCACCATGCGCACCACGTAATCGCGTTCAGGGTCGAGACCCGGAATTCGCCACGCCGGAGCGACCGGCGCCTGAACGGATGCCAGCTGCACGTAGGCGAGGATCGCTTCGGATCGATCCGTGGAGATGACACCGTGCGACAGAGCCGCACCAGCGGTGAGATCGAACGTCTCGAATCGAACCGATTCGCCGGTATGGATCAGCGAGCGGAAACGTTTGTGGACACCGATGACATGGCGCAGGTCGGACAATTCGTCGTCGCCCATCGCGGTGACGTCGGCCTCCACTCCCATGTGACCGAACATCGCGGTGACACCGCGCATCGCCATCGACAGCCGTCGTCCGGTGGTGTGCGCCCGGGCGGGACCAATGTGCGAGCCCATCACTTCGGCCGGGATGATCATCGATGCACCGCGCTGGATGTACTGCCGTTCGAGGGCGTCGTTGCAATCGCTCGTCCACACACGCTCCGTGCGTCGCAGAATCTCGTGGTCGATGCGACCACCGCCGGAAGCACAGGACTCGAATTCCACCAGCGGATGTCGTCGTCGCAATTCGTCCAACATCACGTAGACGGCCAAGGTCTGGGCGTGCGTGGCCGCGGTTCCATCGAGTCGACTGCCCTGAACGTGCCACCGATTCATGTCCCACTTCACGTAGGAAATGTCGTGATCCGCGAGGAGAGCATCGAGCGCACCAAGCACGTGTTCGAAGGCGTCGATGTTGGTGAGGTCGATCACGTGTTGACGACGGCCCATCACCGGTTCGTAGCCGTCGGTGATGAGTGCCCATTCGGGATGCGCGCGCAACATGTCGCTATCGGGGTTGGCCATCTCGGGTTCCACCCAAATTCCGAATTCCATTCCCAACTCGCGCACATGCGACACGAGCGGAGCCAGTCCGTCGGGGTACACCTCGCGGGACACCGTCCAATCTCCGAGCCCGGTGCGGTCGTTGCGACGACCGCCGAACCATCCGTCGTCCAAAACGAATCGTTCGACACCGACGGACGCCGCCACATCGGCGAGGCTGCGCAATCGAGCCTCGTCGTGAGCGAAATAGACCGCTTCCCATGTGTTCAGGTGCACCGGCCGCGGGCGAGAAACATTGTGCGGAAGTCGCCGACGCGCCTCACGATGGAACCCGCGCGACACGCCATTGAGACCGAGGCCCGAGTAGACACCCACCACGTCGACGGCCGACAACGACTCTCCGGAATAGACGCACATTTCACCCGGATGAAATAGCTCGCCCGCTTGGACGTATCGCCGACCATCGGGCATCCATTCGGAGAACATCGAATGATTGCCACTCCACGCCGCGTGGATGCCCCACGCCTGACCGGACCATTCGTTGGCGGCCGTCTCCAACGCGAACAAGTAGGGCGGATGTTCGTGCGATGTGCGACCGACGCGGTTCTCGCTGGTCCACGCTCCGTAGGGCCAGGAGAATCGTTGCAGTTGCAACTCTCTGGACCATCGCCCGGCGAACACCGCGAGCTCGGTGGCCTGACCCGCGATCGGAAGAGTGATGGTGAACGCGTTGAGCATCACCGGAGAATCCGAGTTGTTTCGGAACTCGGCCGACGCGGTCAACACGCCGTCATCTTCGAGTCGCAGGCGACACACGATCTCCGACTCCGACACCTCGTCGATCGCGCGGCTCTCGAGCATCGAACAGTTCTCGCCACGCGTCACGGCATGACCGGCCGCGCGGAACCTCGGGGACCAATGTCGTCCGCCGCGCCGATGGACCTGCAAACCGGGTCGGCCCGGGAAACCATCGCCGTTCATCGGCACCATGGAAATCGGTGCGACGACATCCATGGTTCCGTAGGTGCGAATCCCTTCCTGCCACGACGAGGGAACATGATCGAGAGCCGCCCCCCAGTGCAGGATCACCGGTACGCCACCAGACACGTCGACCACCACGCTCGTGGTCTCGGCGCGCAGGTGTTCGATTCGCTGGTGCACGACCTCAACCTAATGGGCGGCAAGAATGACGCCGTGCCCGAGAACCAGCCCCGCATCGATCCGGTTCTCGGAACCACGGTCCACATCGTCGGTGGTCGTCAAACGCGTCCCAACCTGCCCGACAACCGATCGACAACCGTGTGTCCGTTCTGCGTGGGCGGGCTCGAGGCTCCCGAGCCGTACGAAACGCGTTGGTTCGTGAATCGTTGGCCGGCCATGGACGGCGATCGTTGCGAAGTCATCTTGTATTCGCCGCAACACGATGCCAGTTTCGCCTCGCTCGGAACCGAGGGGATCGCTCGGGTCATCGACCTCTGGGCCGAACGCACCGAGGAGTTGGGGCATCGCGCCGACGTCGACTTCGTCCTCGTGTTCGAGAATCGAGGCGCCAGCATCGGCGCCACCATCTCGCATCCGCACGGACAGATCTACGCGTACGACCACGTGCCCGCGCGCAGCGCGACGTTGCTGGGTCCGAATGGCTGGGCACTGTCACTCGACGAGCGACTGATCGTCGCGCGCAACGACACGATGCTGGCCGCTGTCCCCGTGGCGCCGGTGTATCCGATCGCGGTCACGATCGCGCCAACGACGCGCGTCGGACGTCTGGCCGAACTGAACCCCGAAGCCCGTGTCGATCTGGCGTCCATGCTCGCCGACATCCTCGGACGTTTGGACCGACTTCACGACGAACCACTCCCCTACATGCTTTGGGTGAATCAACGTCCGATGACCGACGGTTACGCCGAGGCGTGGTTGCACATCGAAATCGTCTCTCCGTGGCGAGCCGCGAATCTGCCGCGTTACATCGCCGCGGCCGAGGTCGGCGCCGGCGAGTACTTCAACCCCGTCGTTCCCGAGGAACTGGCGAGTCGCTTGTCGGCACTCGGCGAGACGGATCCCACGTGATCCCGACTCGCTCGAGCGACTGATCAGTCCGTGTACGGCGCGAACGCCGGCGGGCGCTTGTCGAGGAAGGACTGCACGCCCTCCTGGAAGTCGGCCCGCAACACCGACTCGTTCATGAGGCCGATGGCATCGCTGGTGGACGCGTCGGCGTCGCGCAACCAATCTCCGTACACCTGACGCTTCATGGTGGCCCAACTGGTCGGACAGCAATTGACGGCCATGTCGTCGGCGTACGCCATCACCTTGTCCATCAATTCCTCGCCCGGGTACACGGCGTTCACCAATCCCATGCGCTCGGCTTCGTCGGCCGTGATGACCCGACCGGAAAGCAACAAATCGAGGGCCCGCGCCGAACCGATGAGTCGCGGAAGCGCCCACGACGACCCGTATTCGGCGATGAGCCCACGCCGGCTGAACGACGTGGTCAGTTTGATGCCGCTGGCCGCGAATCGCAGGTCGCAGAAGATCGCCAGCACGAATCCGACTCCGGCGGCCGCTCCGTTCATCGCCGCGATCACGGGCTTGGGATACGACAGCAGATCGCTGAACTTGCCGGCACCGGTGGCCGGGCCCGCTCCACCGGCGGGATTGGCGCGAATCTGATTGAGCGCATCCATGTCGGCTCCGGGGCAAAAACCCTTGCCTGCTCCGGTGATGACGACCACCCGGACGTCCGGGTTGGTGCGGAACTCAGCGAGGCGCTCGAAGAATCGCTTCGACATCGCCGCGCTCCAGGCGTTCATGCGATCGGGGTTGTTGAGGGTGATCACACCGACTCCGGTGGCGGAGACGGAAGAGACGACGAGATCAGGACTGTTCGACATGTTCCTGACGGTAATGGACGCGTGACCGACGGGCATCAACCAACAACCACAACACGCCACCAACGACGAGCACGATCGCCATCCATTGATTCAGACGCAACCCGGCCCCCTCCTTTGCCGGGTCGATGCGCAAACCTTCCACCCAGAATCGTCCGATTCCGTAACCGATCACGTAGCCAGCCAGCAAGCGACCGGGACGCGAATGCATGATGCGTCGGCCGACCACGATGAGAACGACGGCCAACGCCAGATTCCACAGCGACTCGTACAGAAAGGTCGGGTGGAACAATGTCCCGGGGTCGTATCCGGCGGCGGCCACCTTGTCCGCATCCACTTTCAAGCCCCACGGCAGCGTGGTCGGACGTCCGAAGAGTTCTTGATTCCACCAGTTGCCCCATCGACCCACGGCTTGCGCCACGGGCAACGCCGGAGCCACCGCCCACATGGCCGGCCCGATCGGCATTCCTTGCCGTTTGATCGCCCACGCACCCACGACGATGCCCAGCAACATGCCGCCGGGAATGCCGAGCCCGCCTTTCCAAATTTGCACGATCGCCACCGGGTCATCGGAGAATCGATTCCATTCGGTGGCCACGTGATACAGCCGTGCGCCGATCACCCCAGCGGGTACGGCCCAGACCGCGACGTTGTTCGCTTCTTCGGACCCGCCGACGCCGATCAACGCCAATCGCTTGCCCCATATCCGAACGGCGATGATCACTCCGAGAGCGATCATCAAGCCATAGGCCCGCAACTGCAACGGTCCAAGGTGGATCGAACCCGATCCGGGACTCGGGATGTACGACAGCAGGCTCACGCCGTGACTTCGTCGCCGAACGCCACGGCCGCGGAGAAGATCGTTTCCTTGTCGAAGTCCTGAGTGGCCACGTGGTAACTGCGCTCGAGAAGAATGCGTCGCACGTCGCCACCCCATTGCTCGGCCAATGCGTCACTGGTGGCCGGGTCGACCACGTGGTCGTTCTTCGACGTGATGAGCAACATCGGCACGCGGCTGGTGCCGTAACGGGTCAACATCGGCGTCACGCCGTCTTCGACCAAAGAAACGAGAGCGGCCAACGGAGTCTCGGGGTACGAGCTCTCCTTCACGTCGGGGTCGGCGATGTCGGAGCCAATGCCGGGGAACACGTCGGTGCCTTCGGCGATGAGGCCCTTGATCATGTCGACCATTTCGACCGCCTGCGGCTGACACGCCGGATTCACGCACACGATTCCCGCTACTTCCGGGTGTTCGAGCGCCGTCCACAACGTGAGCGAGCCTCCCATCGACAAACCGGCCACCACCACCTTGTCCACTCGCGCCGACAGTCGCTGGTAGGCCCGCTCCACTTCGGCGGACCAATCGCTCCACCGCGTGGGGATCATGTCGCTCACCGCGGTGCCATGGCCGGGCAAACGCGGCAACTCCACGTGATAACCGGCGTTGGCGAAGGCCTGCGCGACGCCACGCATGGACGAAGGATTCCCCGTGAAACCATGGATGCACAATGCGCCGACACGGCGCGACCCCTCGTGACTCCAGGCTTCGGCCCCCGCCACGACGGGAGCCTTGTCGACATGTCCGCTCATGACTCTGTTCTAGCGGACGAGAGAACTAACGACTCTCATCGGCATCGAACACCACCGAGAATCGCTCGGATGCGATTCGCATGAAGGCCGCGACCACCGCGGGATCGAACTGGGTTCCGGCCGCACGCTCGATGTAGCGAACCGCGTCCTCCACCGACCACGCCCGTTTGTACACCCGTTCACTGGTCAGGGCATCGAACACGTCGGCGACGGCGCAGATACGACCGGCGATCGGCACGTCGTTGCCTCCGAGGGCGTTCGGATAACCGGTGCCGTCCCACCGCTCATGGTGGTTCAACGCCACTTCCTCGGCCAAGCGAACGAGGGGGCTGTTGCTGCCGGAGAGAATTCGCGCGCCCACCGTGGTGTGCGTCTTCATGATCTCGAATTCCGCGGGCGTGAGGGGCCCGGGCTTCAGCAGAATCGAATCCGGAATGGCCACTTTGCCGATGTCGTGCAAACGCGCGGCCAACCGCAGGCGCTCGGACCACACCGGATCGAGATCGAGCAGATGCGCGATGTCGGCGCACATGTCACCCACGCGAACCGTGTGCTCTCCGGTGTCGGTGTCACGGAATTCGCCGAGAATCGCCAAGCGTTCGAGGGCCTCCATCTGGAATTGCTCGAGTTCGGTGGTGCGACCCTCCACCAGACCTTCCAGTTCCGAGGTGCGCAAGCGAAGGATCTCGGCTTGCTGGCGTGCCTCTTCAGCCTCGTGGGCGATCTGCAACGTGCGAATACGAATGTCGGTGCCCTCGTTGAAGATCCGTTGGTTCAGTTCGAACTTCTCCTCGAGATGTCGCACCGCGCGCTCGAAGTCCCCGAGAGCCTTGTGGCAGTCGGCCAACAGCCCGTGCGCCGACAAGGCGATGGGCTTCGCGCCGATGACCGTGGCCAGACCGAGAGCATGATCCAGATGTTCGACGGCCGCCCGATGTTCGCCCGACGCCATTTCCACGCGACCGTACGCCACCTCGACCGATGCCCTCACGGCGTCGTCGAACGAAATACTCGACGCATCCAACATCGCCAGCGCCGCGTCCAGCAACGTTCGCGCGCTCGCACCGTCGCCACGGCCGTTGTACGCCCCGGCCAGCGAGGCCAGAACCTCGGGCAGGAATCCGGGGGCATGAAGTCGGCACAGTTCGAGTGCCCGTTCACCGATCTCGACGGCCACATCGAACTCGCCGCGCTCGGCACGGAGCGACGCCACGTTCGCCAACGTGATGGCGTCGAAGTCCGGCCGATTCAGTTGGGCATTGGCGGTCATGGCCGCTTCGTAATTGACGATGGCTCGATCCGTGTCACCGAGTTCGTGATAGATCGCGGCGATGGTGTTCAGCATGTTGCCTTCGTCCACCCGGTGATCGGTGCCGCGGTAGCAGTCGAGCGCCTGCAGACAACAGGCCAGACCCTCGGAATGATTTCCCGAATTCGTGTGCACGAGACCGATGAGGTTCAACGACCACGCCATCACCAGTGGCACGTCGTGGGTCATGGCGAAGTCGCGTGCCTCCACCGCCAACGCGAATGCGTCACCGGGCTGGCCGTCGTAATGGGCGAGCGACGCCAATCGGTACAGCGACTCGGCTTCTCCGACATGATCACCGTCGGCGCGCGCAAGTGCTCGCGCTTGTTGCACCAACACCCTCGCTCGTTCGGGTTCGGTGGCTTCGTGGGTACGAGCGAGGTCCAACAACAGACGAGCCGAGGCCCGCGAACGCTGCCCCTGATCCTCTCTCGGTTGTCGATGCTGGATCTGCACCATTGCTCCTGACCGCCCGAATCGGACGAATTGACGGACGTTCTTCGGCCCGTTCGGGGCGAATCTTGAACATGTCGGAGAAATACCCCCTCATCAGGCACAATTCACCGGAGGCGATTCACACGATGGAGGGGGAATGAACGGGGGCTTTGGTCGTCGCGACGATCGTCGGCGCCGCGATGTCGATCGCGCGGCCCTGTTTGCCTTCGTCCCGGTGATCGCCGTCGTTCCGGTCTGGTTGTTGGCCATGGCCGTGCTCTGGTGGCCCCTCTCGTGGGCCATCGATGTCTCGTACCCCCAGGTCGCAGTTGGGTACCTGTTGCTCGGCGGGGTTCTCTTCGTGCCCGTCGTTCAGCGACAACTCCTGACCCGAATGATCGGAGCTCGCAAACCGACCGCGAGCGAGGCGCCTCGATTGCAAAAAGCATTCAACGAGGTCACCCAGGCGTGGCATCTACGTCGACACAACTTCGCCGTCGGCGTCGTCGACGACGGCGATCTCAACGCGTTCGCCTGCGGTGGCCATCTGGTGGTCGTCACCTCGTACGCCGTGCGGCATCTGGAACACGACGAACTGTGCGGCGTGCTCGCCCACGAGATTTGCCATCACCTCGGGTCCCACACCGTCGCCCTCACCATCAATCAATGGCTCGTCATGCCGGTGGTGTTCCTCGCTCGCGTGGGTTCGTATTTGCGCAACGTCGCGATCGCCGCGACCGATTCGTTCGCCCGGGGCAACGACTATGCCCGGGCATTCGGTCGACTGGTTTCGGGGTTCTTCTTCGTGATGTCGTGGATCTTCGGATCGGGATTCGCCGTCGCTCGATACCTCACCAACAGCGTCGGCCGGTCGGCCGAGTTCAGCGCCGACCGTCGGGTCGTCGCCATGGGTTACGGACGGCAATTGGCCGCCGCCCTCCGCCGAACGTCGGGCACGACATCGAGCACCCACCCGCCGGCTCGGACGCGCATCGCTCGAATCGAAGCAGTTCTGCGCCCGAAGCGCGGACGACACCCATCGACCGGGTTGTGACAATTCGCACCGAGTCCATGGGCGCGCCCGAATCACGTCGACACGAATGGCGTTGAAGTCCCACGGGTAGCGTCAGAGGTGATGGTCGACGCCGCTCACTCCGCTTTTTTGGCCGCGGCGCGCGGGTCGACACCGCACCACACTCCGGTGTGGTTCATGCGCCAAGCCGGTCGCAGTCTCCCCGAATACAAGGCCATCCGTGGCGACGGCAGCATTCTTCAGGCGATCAAACAACCGGACCTGGCCACCGAGATCACGCTGCAGCCGGTTCGCCGCTACGGAGTCGACGCCGCCGTTCTGTACAGCGACATCGTCGTGCCTCCGCACGCCGTGGGCTTCGGAATCGATGTCGCACCCGGCACCGGCCCGGTTGCCGATCGTCCGTTTCGATCGGCGGACGATCTGGAACGTCTGCGTCCCCTGGAACCGCACAGCGATGTCTCCTACGTCATCGAAACGGTGAAGCAACTGGTTCGTGAACTTCCGAGTTCCGTCCCGTTGCTGGCGTTCGCTGGCGCTCCGTTCACCGTGGCCAGTTATCTGGTGGAGGGTCGTCCCTCGCGCACCTACCAGAACACCAAGCGACTCATCGCGACCGATCCCGACCTCTGGCATCGCCTCATGGAGCGACTCACACAGCACGCGGTCGCATTCATCGATGCCCAACTTTCCGCCGGTGCGCGCGCCTTCCAATTGTTCGATTCGTGGGCCGGTTCGTTGTCCAAGCGCGACTACGACGAATTCGTGCTGCCGCACAGTCGCAACGTCTTCTCGTCGCTCGCACGACTTCACCCCAACGCACCGGGCATTCACTTCGGCATCGGCTGCGATCATCTTCTCGAATCGATGTTGTCCGCCGGACCAAAGGTTCTCGGTCTCGATTGGCGCACCTCCATCGGCGATGCTCGCCGACGCATGGGCGCCGACCTCGTGGTGCAAGGGAATCTCGACCCGGCGTTGGTCCTCGCCGGCCGCGACACCGCCATCGCCGGCACTGCTCGCGTACTCTCCGACAATGCCGGCCACGATGGCCACATTTTCAACCTCGGCCACGGCGTCGACCCTTCCACCGATCCGACGATTCTCGAAGAAGTCGTCGCTCACGTCCACGAAAGCACGAGGCGTTGACATGAACGCGACGACGAACAGCCCCACGACCAAGACCGCGGTTCTTCTGATGGCGTATGGCACGCCGCGCACCCCGGCCGAGATCGAGCCGTACTACACCGACATTCGTCGTGGACGCCCTCCCACCCCGGAACTGCTCGCCGAACTCACCGGTCGCTACGACGCGATCGGTGGCATCTCTCCGCTCGCCGCGCGCACCGAGGCTCAACGAGACGCGTTGCAACGAGCCCTCGACGCGATCGCGCCGGACACCTACGAAGTCGTGCTCGGTCTGAAACACGCCGAACCCAAGATCGAGACCGCCGTCGACGAACTCGCCCAACGTGGTTTTCGTTCGATCATCGGATTGGTGCTCGCGCCCCACTATTCGTCCTACTCGATCGGTCAATACATGGACCGAACACGCGCGGCCGCCGAACCACACGGGATCGCCGTCACGGGCATCGACAGTTGGGCCGTCGAATCGGCTTTCGTCGAGTTCCTCGCCGCGGACATGAGCGCCCGCTTGTCCCGCATGCCCGCCAACACCAAGGTGCTCTTCACCGCGCATTCGCTCCCGCAACGCATCATCGACGCCGGAGACCCCTATCCGAACGAGCTTCGGGCCACCGCCGAAGCCGTGGCGGCGCGCGTTGGCCTCAACGACTGGTCCACATGGTCGGTCGCGTGGCAATCGGCCGGACGCACCCCCGAACCGTGGATCGGACCGGACATCCTGGCGGTCATCGACGACCTGGCCGCCAGTGAGAACTCCTCCGGCGTGCTCGTGTGCGCGTGCGGCTTCGTCGCCGACCACCTCGAGGTTCTCTACGACCTCGACATCGAGGCTCGTCATCATGCCGAGGCCAAAGGACTGGCGTTCGACCGCACCGCATGCGTGAACGATGACGCGACCGTCATGAACGCGTTGGCGCGGCGGGTGGTGGACATCGACCGATGAGCGCGCTCGAACCACGTGGACATGTCGTCGTCATCGGTGGCGGCATCACCGGTCTCGTGGCTGCCTATCGATTGCTTCATCCCACCGACACGTCGCATCGTCCGACGCGGGTGACTCTCGTCGAATCATCGTCGAATGTCGGTGGAAAGATTCGTACCTCTGCCTTCGCGGGTTTCTCCGGCATCGACGAGGGACCCGACTCCTATTTGGCTCGGGTGCCCGCCGCTGGTCGTCTGGTCCGCGAACTCGGTTTGGGCGACGAACTGACGAATCCGACGGCGAGTCATGCGGCCATCATGCACGGTCGTCTCCACCCGATTCCCGACGGCCTCATGATGGGGGTTCCCACCGGCGCGATGTCGCTCGCTCGCAGCGGGTTGCTCACCTGGCGCGCCAAGATTCGTGCGGGCATGGAGCCGATCCTTCCGTCGAGTGGCGACCATCGCGATTCGGTGGGCAATTTCGTGCGTCAACGATTCGGACGACAGGTGCACGAATTGTTGGTCGACCCGTTGGTGGGAGGCATCTACGCCGCCGATACCAACACGTTCAGTTTGGCCACGGTGCCGCAACTGGCCGATCTCGCCACGGGTCGAAGTGTGCTGCTGACGGCTCGTCGACGTCGCCGAGCGAACCCACCGAGTTCGGATCCGGTCTTCGAAACTCCTCGCGCCGGATTGAGCGCACTCACCGAAACGTTGCGCGCGAGAATCACCGGCGCCGGAGGAACGGTGCACGTCGACACCAGCGTGACCCGCGTGTCCCGCAACGGATCGGCCTATCGCGTCGGAACGTCGAATGGTGCCACCATCGACGCCGACGCCATCGTCATCGCCTCACCGGCGGCCACCACGGCTCCCATCGTGGCGGAACTCTCTGACGACGTCGCTCGGGTGTTGGCCGCAACGGAACACGCCTCGGTGGTGATGGTCACCTTGCGCGCCACAGGCCCCGACCTCTCACGATTCGCGGGGATGAGTGGCTACTTGGTTCCCAAGCCGGATCAGAATCGTGTCACCGCGGTCTCGTTCGGCTCGAACAAGTGGGCCCACTGGAAACCCCACGATGACTCGATGATCATGCGCGTCTCGCTGGGACGCGACGGTGCGCGCACCGACGACCTCCTTCATGAGTGGAGCGACGAACGACTCGTGCAACAGGTCATCGACGAGGTGCGCTCGCACACCGGCGTGGTGTTCGAACCGCACGAACACCGGGTCACCCGGTGGGAAGCATCATTCCCCCAGTATCGGCCGGGCCATCTCGAACGCATTGCACACATCGAGAGCGTTCTCGAGCGCGACGCACCCGGCGTTCGCTTGGCCGGTGCCAGCATCCGAGGTATCGGCATCGCCGCCTGC
>RHCK01000120.1 GCA_010030605.1 Acidimicrobiia bacterium | reverse complement strand
ACCACCGCGTAGGCGGCTTGACGACCCAAACGGCCACCTCGATTGTTCAAGAACACGGCGTCCGCATCGCCCCGGCGAGCCCAACGCACGGGCGACAGATCATCGCGGCCCTCGGTGAGCCATCGGTGCACCGCTTCACGAGCGTGGCTCCCCACCGGGACCAGACGTTCCTTCGATCCCTTGCCGTACAGACGCACCATTCCCGATTCGAGATCGATGTCGCCCAACGACAACGCGCACACCTCCGAGATGCGCGCGCCAGTGGCGTACAACAGCTCCAGCAGTGCGCGATCACGAAGCGCGACGGCGTCATCGCCGGAGACCGCGGCAATGAGCGATTCCACCTCGTCCTCGGACAGGGGCTTGGGGATTCCCGCGGGAACCTTCACACCTTCGAAATCCGCCGACGGATCATCGGAGCGACGATCCTCGGCCACCATGAATCGATGAAATGTGCGCACCGCGGCCATCAGGCGCGCCACGCTCGACGCCGCGGCCCCCGACTCTCGCCGATCGTTCACGAAACGGTCGATGTCGCTGGGTGTCACGCGATGCACGTCGGTGCCCCGAGCCATCAGCCATTCGCAATACGTGGTGAGGTCGCGCCGATAGGCCGACAACGTGTTGATCGATCGACCCCGTTCGGCCGCCAACCAGCCGAGGAATTCCTCCACCTCCACCGGCACCAGATCGGGGATCATCGAGGACATCAGATCACATCGTTGTCGAGTCCGCGCACCAGTCGATCGGTCAACAAGAGGCCGATCGTGCTCTTGGCGTCGGCGATCTCCCCCGACACCACCATCGACACCGCCTCGGCGAGGGGAACCGTGAACACCTCCATGTGCGACTCCTCGGGACCGTGCATCTCGCGTCCGACATGACGCAGATCCGTGGCCAGGTAGACGTGCAACACGGAATCGGTCATGCCGGTCGACGGGTAGAAGCGGTGCAACAGACGCAACGATCCCGGTTCGTATCCCGTCTCCTCGATCAGTTCGCGTCGTGCGGTGTGCTCGGGTTCCTCGCCATCGATGTCGCGCATTCCGGCGGGCACCTCGATGATCTCGCGGGCGAACGCCGCACGGTATTGCCGAAGCAGAACGACCGACAGTGATCCGTCGTCACCGCGCAACAGGGGCACCACGGCCACGGCACCGGGGGAACGCACGATGTCACGCGTGAATTCGTTGCCCACCGGGTCGCGGAAACTTCCGACGACCACTTCCCAGATGTACCCCCGGTAGACCGACTGGTCGCCGAGATGCGTGAAACCGTCGGCGGTCACGCCCGGCTGGCGTCAGCCACGGTCCGCGACGCGTCCGGGCGATGCTGCGCCCGGTACTGCAGAGAGGCCGCCATCATGTCGCGGAACAACGGATGCGGACGGTCCGGACGACTCTTGAACTCCGGGTGCGCTTGGGTGCCCACCCAGAACGGATGGTCGGTCAACTCGATGAACTCGACCAGGCGCTTGTCGGGTGACGTTCCACTGCACAAGAAACCGGCGGACTCGAAACGATTGCGGTATTGGCTGTTGAACTCGTAGCGGTGGCGGTGTCGCTCGCTCACCACCGGCTCGCCGTAGGCCATGGCCACCTTCGTTCCCGGCTGCAGAACGGCGTAGTACGCACCGAGACGCATGGTGCCACCCTTGTCGGTCACCTCGCGTTGATCGTTCATGATGTCGATCACCGGATGCTGACTGCTGGGATCGAATTCGGTCGAGTGCGCATCGCTCATTCCCAACACGTGTCGGGCGAACTCGATGGTCATCACCTGCATGCCCAGGCACAAGCCCAGACACGGAATCTTGTTCACTCGGGCGTATTCGGCCGCGGCGATCTTTCCTTCGACGCCACGGACACCGAAGCCGCCGGGGATCACCATTCCGTCGAGCTCGGCCAGACGTCCGGCAGCCAACAGCCCTTCCACTTCCTCGGCCTGAATCCAATCGATTTCGACGTGTGCACCGTGGTGGAAACCCGCGTGCTTGATGCTCTCGACCACCGAGAGATACGCGTCGTGCAACTCGATGTACTTACCGATCAATCCGATGCGCACCGGCTTCGTGGCGTTCTCGACCATCGTCACCACGCGCTCCCACGAACTGAGGTCGGGTTCGGCATCGATGCGCAACGTCTCGCACACCACGGTGTCGAGTCCCTCGTCGTGCAACACCAGTGGCAACTCGTAGATGTTGCGCACGTCGGCTGCGTTCACCACGGCGCGCTCGTCCACGTCGCACAGATTCGAGACCTTGCGCTTCAGGCTGGGGCTGAGCGGTTCCTCGCTACGGCACACGATGATGTCGGGCTGGATGCCCCGGCTACGCAACTCGGTGACGGAGTGCTGTGTGGGCTTGGTCTTCTGCTCGCCGGACGGGCCGATGAAGGGCACCAAGGTGACGTGGATGTAGCAGACGTTGTCGCGTCCGGCCTCTTTGCGATATTGCCGAATCGCCTCCAAAAACGGGAGGATTTCGATGTCGCCGACGGTTCCGCCGACCTCGGTGATCACCACGTCGACGTCCTCGGACGCCATGCGACGAATGCGACGCTTGATCTCGTCAGTGATGTGCGGGATCACCTGAACGGTTTTGCCCAAGTAATCACCGCGACGTTCCGCGGCCAGAACCGCCTGATAGATCGATCCCGTGGTGGCATTCGAATTGCGCGTGAGATTCTCGTCGATGAAACGTTCGTAGTGACCGAGATCGAGATCGGTTTCACCGCCGTCATCGGTGACGAACACTTCGCCGTGTTCGAAGGGATTCATGGTGCCCGGGTCGACGTTGATGTACGGATCGAGCTTCTGCATGGTCACACGCAGACCACGCAATTTGAGGAGACGACCGAGCGACGAAGCGGTGAGACCCTTACCGAGCGAACTCGCGACCCCTCCGGTCACGAAGATGTGCTTCGGCATGTCAACCTCCCGTTTCCTGATGCCCGATCGAGCACCTACAACGGGAGATCACCATACCGTGCGCGGGACTCCTCCCCCGCCATTCCCCACGAGTTTCAGCCGGCCAAAAGTTCGCGGGCGTGCCGGCGGGCGGCGGCACTGTCGGGACGACCCGACAACATCCGGGCGATCTCGTCGATACGAGGGTTGCCCGCCACCGATTCGACGGTGGCTCGGGTGTAGTCGGCGCCACCGGACGACACGATCTCCTTGCGCACCACGATGTGTTGCCGCGCCAGCGCGGCAACCTGCGCCAGGTGGGTGACGACGAACACCTGATGGGATTCGGCCAATCGAGCGAGACAGCGAGCCACCGCGTTGGCCGCAGCGCCACCGATGCCAGCGTCGACTTCGTCGAAAATGAGAATGGGTGGGCCATCGGTGAGCACCATGCGAATGGCCAACATCGTGCGGGCCAGTTCACCTCCCGACGCCACCTTGGCCAAGGGGGCCGCCGGACTTCCGGGGTTGGCCGCCAGCAGGAACACCACCTCGTCGGCCGGGTCGTCGCCAGAGACCTCGATGCGCACCACGGCGCGCTCCATGGCCAATTCGGCGAGGTGAGCGGTGATGCTCTCACCGAGGGTGGCGGCAGCGCCACGGCGACTGGCCGCGACCGTGGCCGCCGCCTTTCGCTCGGCCTTCAGGGCCGCCGTCCGTTTGGTCTCGAGTTCGGCCACCCGCACCTCGAAGGACTCGAGTTCGGCCAATCGCTGGGCGCTTTCGTCGTGGTAGGACATCACTTCGGTCAGCGAGTCGCCGTACTTACGTTGCAGTTCCCGCAAGTCGCGACGACGGGCCCGTACCGCCGCCAGCCGTTCCGGGTCGTCCTCGCAGGATTCGGCGACCGCTCGTAGTTCCGACGCGATGTCGGCCACCTCGGCGGCCACGTCGCGGAGACGACCCACCAGGTGGGCGAAAGGTGCGCGATTGGTGAGACCGGCGATGGCCGCGCCAAGCGCGTCGGCGGCGGCTCCGTCGGCGTTCAATGCGTCGATTGCCGTCTCGCCGGCCTCGCGGTGAGCCGTGGCGTCGGCCAACACGTCTTCGTCGGCTTCGAGGCGACGGTCCTCGTCGGGGTCGGTGATGCCCAAGGAGGCGATCTCGTCGACCTGGAAGCGCAATAGATCGATCTCGCGGGCTCGCGACTTGGCGTCGCCACCAAGCGCCGCCAGCGATGCGTCGATTTCGGTGATGCGTCCGCGGGCGAGGCGCAACGGCTCCAGGTCGGTTCCGGCGAACTGATCGAGCGACGCCCGCTGAACGGCCATCGACAGCAGGCTCTGGTGCGTGTGTTGACCGTGCAGGTCGACCAAGGTGGCCCCGAGGTCGGCGAGTTGGCCGACCGTGGCCAGACGGCCGTCGACATAGGCCCGAGATCGTCCATCCAGGGGCACGACGCGGGTCATGATGTGTTCGACATCGCCCACCACGAAACGCCCCTCGATACGCGCTTCGGTGGCCCCCGCTCGCACCCGAGCGGCGTCGGCCCGACCGCCCACCAACAACGAAATGGCTTCGATGAGCATGGTCTTACCGGCCCCGGTTTCCCCGGTGAGCACCACCAAGCCCTCGCCGAAAACCAGATCGAGTCGATCAATGATGCCGAGGTCTTCAATATGAAGTTCGGTCAACATACGAAAACCGCCCCCCAGCACCCGCTTATGCCGAGATCCTCTATGTGAAGTTCGGTCAACACGGTGTCACCGATCCGACAACCCGAACTTGGCCTTCAAGGTTTGATGGAACCGTCGAGATTCCAAACGCACGAACAACGCCGGGCGATCGCTGCTGGAACACGACACCCGATCACCGGGGTTCAACACCACCGCTTCTTGACCGTCGACCGTGAGACCGACAGGACGCTGACCAACCACTTCCACCTCGACCGCTTCGTCGGGTCGCAACACCAGCGAACGATCGAACAACATGTGCGGAGCCAATGGTGTGATGAGAATGGCCTGATGCCCGGGTGAAATGACCGGACCGCGCGCCGACATGGAATACGCCGTGGAACCGGTGGGCGTGGCCACCAGGATGCCATCGGCCTGATAGGTGGTGAACGGCGCACCGTCGATGTGCAGTCGCAAGCGGACGGTTTGCCCGGCGTGCTGTTTCTCGAGCGATGCCTCGTTCAACGAGCGCCAGTGTCGCGTTCCGGAGGATGTGTGGGCCACGACGTCGAGCACGAGTCGTTGTTCGATGTCGACGTTGTGGGCAAAGAAACGAGTGAGCGCGGTTTCCAAGTTCGAGGGTTCGACCTCGGCCAAATATCCGAGCAGTCCGACGTTCACCCCGAGCACCGGCACCGGAGCTCCGTCGAGGAGTGCGACCGCGCGCAACATGGTGCCATCGCCACCAACGCTGACGACGAGACCGAGTTCGCCGGCCGAACCCACTGAGTCGACAATCTCGATGGCGTCGGAACGCAACACCGCCGCATCGGGGCGTTCGGAGTTGCCGACAATCAGAACGTTCACGAGTTCATCTTCTCACGCGGGTGTGGCAGGACCGCATGCAATAGGAACTCGCGGTTCCCTTCGGCCCCAGTGATCGGCGAGGTGACCACATCGACCACCTGAAGACCAGCGTTCTCGCAGGCAGTTCGCACCCCCGAGATCGCCTCGTCGTGCAGAGCCGGATCGGTGATCACGCCACGACCCTTCGACACGTCGCGCTTGCCCACCTCGAATTGGGGCTTGACCAACAGAACCAGCACGGCGCCGGGTGTGCACACGC
>RHCK01000119.1 GCA_010030605.1 Acidimicrobiia bacterium | reverse complement strand
GCCGTGGCAGCGATGGCACCCGGAGCGGTGTTCGACAACACCGGCCAGGATTGTTGCGCGCGTTCACGCGTGTTGGTGCAACGCCAAGTGTTCGATCGCTTCGTTGCCGCCATGATCGACGCGTCGTCACGAATCGTCGTGGGTGATCCGATGTCGGAGTCCACTCAAATGGGGCCGTTGTTCTCCAAGGTTCACCACGAGCGCGTGACCTCGGCGATGCGTGGTGTCGATGTCGCGTGGCAGGGGACAGCTCCGAGTGGGCCGGGTTGTTGGTATCCGTGCACCATCGTGGCGCCGGCCGATCCCATGAGTGACGTGTGTCGGAACGAGATCTTCGGACCGGTGGCCACGGTGATTCCATTCGACGACGAGGAAGATGCGATTCGCATTGCCAACGATTCGGAGTACGGCTTGTCGGGCTCGGTGTGGACATCGGACGCGTCGCGCGCCATGCGCGTGGCCCGCGCCTTGGAGGGCGGAACGCTGAGCGTCAACTCCAATTCATCGGTGCGGTTCTCCACACCGTTCGGTGGATTCAAGCAAAGCGGAATCGGTCGCGAGTTGTCGATGACCGCGATGGATCACTACAGCGAGCTGAAGACGGTTTTCTGGAAGTCGTGAGGTGATGCCGGTTCACTGACCGACGTCGTAGCCCGCGTTGCGCACCGCATCGATGACACTCTCGGCGTGCTCGGGACCGCGCACCTCGAGAACCGCGGTGACACCCGTTTCGCGCACGTGCAGATCGACGCCTTCGCGCACGTGCTCGATGTCGATGACGCTCGCGCCTTGATCGGCGAAGATCGACAGCAATCGCGCCAACCCGCCGGGCCGATCGCTGACCTTGACGAAAAGAATCAATCGGCGACCGGCTTGAGTTTCATGACGACGAATGAGACCGGGAACCACCCCGAGGTCCACGTTGCCACCGGACAACACCACGCACGTGGTGCCCGTGCGTGCCGGAGCGGCGCGTTCGGACAACAAAGCCGAAACTCCCACGGCGCCGGCGCCTTCGACGTACAACTTGGAACGTTCCATGAGCAGAACCATGGCGTCGGCCACGGCATCCTCGTCGACGACCACGATGTCGTCGATCCACTTCTCGACGAGCGGGCGCGTGATGTCGCCGGGTCGCTTCACGGCGATTCCGTCGGCGAGCGTGATGACAGGTCCGGTGGGAGGTTGTTCGTTCGCATACGGTGCGCACGCTTCGACTTGCACACCGATCACATGGATGGACGGATCGTGTTGTTTCACAGCGATGGCCACTCCACTGGCCAGCCCACCACCACCAAGGGGAATGATCACTCGTCGAAGATCGGGAATGTCGGCGATCAGTTCGAGTCCCAACGTGGCTTGCCCGGCGACCACGACCGGATCGTCGTAGGGATGACAGAACTGCATGCCTTTCTCGGCCGCACGGGCCTTGGCACTGGCGACCGCGTCGTCGAGCGAGTCGCCACCTTCCACGACGGTGGCGCCGTAGGCGCGACAGGCGGCCATCTTGGCGATGGGGGCGTTGCGTGGCACGAAGATCTCGCACGGAATCCCATAGGTCCGTGCGGCGAACGCCAGAGCTTGGGCATGGTTGCCGGCGCTTCCCGCCGTGACGCCGCTCTTGGCCAATTCGCCGAGGCTGGCCAACTTGTTCATGGCGCCGCGAATCTTGAAGCTTCCCGTGCGTTGCATGTTTTCGGCTTTGAGCACCACCGACCCTCCGGTGCGGTCGCTCAAGGCGGCCGATGGGGTGACCGGGGTGTGCTTCACCACGGATTTCCCGTTCTCGCGAGCGGTGGCGATGGCCTCGCCGGTGATCTCGATGCCCATGCCCGACTCACGGTAGCCATAGCGTGTGGATCGTGCGTGCACTTTTGGTCGCCAACACGGTCGATGCCGACCCCGGCTTCGTCGGTGAACGTTTTCGTCACCACGGATACGCCTTCGACGAGTGTTTGCGTGAGACCCCCCGCGAATGGTCCGACCTGGCTGGCCATGACCTGGTGGTTCTCCTGGGCTCGGAGTGGAGCGTCTACTGGGACAGGGTCCAACGGGAGGTGGCCGCCGAATCGGCCCTGGTCAGCGAAGCGCACCGAACTGGTGTACCCATCTTTGGCATCTGTTACGGCTCTCAGATGATGGCGCACAGCCTGGGTGGCTCGGTCCAGCGGGCCACGCGACCCGAGGTGGGGTGGCACCGGGTGGACACCGAGATTCCCGAGGTCATCAGCCCCGGACCGTGGATGCAATGGCATTTCGACGTCTTCACCCCACCGTCGGGCTGGTCCGTGCTGGCATCCAGCCCATCGGGACCCCAGGCCATTCGGTCGGGGCGGAGTTTCGCCACTCAATTCCACCCCGAAGCCACCGAGACGATGCTGGCGGCATGGACCGCCGGGTCCGAGGATCTGGTTCGCATGGGGCTGTCGGCCGAGACCGTGATGGCCGAGACTCGTGACCATGTGAAGCGGAGCCGTTCCGAGTGCTCGCAGATTGTTGATTGGTTCGTGAACGAGGTGGCCGGCTCCTGACATCGAGACATCATGTTGTTCGTCGATGACGTGCGGCTGTGTCGTTTCTTCTGCCCCATGAGCAGGGGAGAAGTTGGGAGTGGTCACCGGACCCGTAGTAGCGTCGGGCGCGATGTCGGAGTTCCTGAGGTCGTACCTCATCGTGTTCTGGTTCGGGCTCATCGCCCTGCTGTTGGCCTCGTTGCTCTTGGGCATCGCGGTGCTCGTGCGACCCAACAACCCGAATCGCGAGAAGTTGCTGACCTACGAAAGTGGTGTGGATCCGGTGGGCGAGGGCTGGTCGCAAAGCCAGATTCGTTACTACGTGTTCGCCCTGCTCTTCGTGATCTTCGACGTGGAAGCGGTGTTCATCTTTCCGTGGGCCACTCAACTCGAGCGTTACGCCGGCTTCGGCTTGGTCGAGATGGGTGTGTTCGTGGGCGTTCTTCTATTGGGTCTCGTCTACGCCTGGCGCAAGGGCGTCCTGCGCTGGGTGTAATGGACAAGGAGTCACATGGGTCTCGTTGACCGCGGGCGGCTCCCGAAGCCGCTGAACTCACTCTTGAATCTCGGTCGCTCGTACAGCCTGTGGGTGTACCAGTGGGGCCTCGCGTGTTGCGCCATCGAAATGGGCGCCGCTTTTGGTTCCCCGCGTTACGACGTGATGCGTCTCGGCGTGATCCCGTTGCCGGCCAGTCCGCGTCAGGCCGACCTCGTCGTGATCTCCGGAACCGTCACCGACAAGATGGCCCCGGCCGTGAAGCGGCTCTACGAACAGATGCCCGATCCGAAGTACGTCATCTCGATGGGTTCGTGCGCCAACTGTGGCGGACCGTATTGGGACAGCTACTCGGTCACCAAGGGCGTCGACCAGATCATCCCGGTCGACGTGTACGTGCCCGGATGCCCTCCGCGGCCGGAGGCGTTGCTCGAGGGCGTGGTGTTGTTGCAACAACGCATTCGCAACGAAGACATGGGAGCACGTTGGCGTGGCGAGGGCAGCAAGCCCATCATCGTCGGCGAGACCAACAAGTCCGCGAAGTCGAAGAAGGGCGCCGTCCGTGTCGACTGACTCCGTGGCCGCGCTTCCCGGTGACAGCGTTCGCGAACGCATCGTCGACGATCTTCGTTCGTCCATCGGCGACGCGTTGCTCGACAGTCTCGTCAAGCCCAATGACGACGTGTGGGTGCGCGTTCGCACCGATGCGTGGCGCCAAACCGCGCTCGCTTTGCGCTCACTCGGTTTCGACTACTTCTGTTTCCTGTCGGCCATCGACTGGATGCCGTCGCCGTTCGGAAAGGGCGAAGACGATCCCACCGCGCCGCCGCCGGAACGCGACGACACCATCAAGCAGGGATACGCCGGTGGCTCCACCCGACTGCAAGTGCTCGCTCGCTTGGTGCATCCGACATTGCACGTTGGAGTGAACGTGAAGTGCGACGTTCCCGACGACAAGCCCGTGATCGAATCGTGGATTCCGGTCTTCGCCGGAGCGAACTGGCACGAACGCGAAACGCATGAAATGTTCGGCATCGGTTTCGCCGGACATCCCGATCTGCGCAACATCTATCTGCCCTCCGACTTCGAGGGTCACCCGCTGCGAAAGGACTTCCCGTTGCTGGCCCGCATCGTGAAGCCGTGGCCGGGCATCGTCGACGTCGAACCACTGCCGGGCGGATCCGATGACGAGGAAGGCGACGCCGAATGACCTCCACCGAATCGTTGATCGACCGGCGGCAGTTGTCGTACATCGCGGCTCAGGCCGCCGATGCGCGGCTGAACGTCGAACTCGAAACCGAGGGCATGACCCTCAACATCGGACCACAGCACCCCGCCACTCACGGAACGTTGCGCATCATCGCCCGCCTCGACGGCGAGCAAGTGGTGTGGGCCGAGCCGTCGTGCGGATACATGCACCGTGGCTACGAGAAGCTCACCGAGGTGCGCACCTACCCTCAGGTCACCGCGCTCGTGAACCGCATCGACTGGCTGGGAAGTTTCGCCAACGAAGTGCCGTTCATTCTGGCCGCCGAGAAGTTGATGGAGATCGAGGCGCCGCCGCGTGCCCAATGGATCCGCACCATTTTGTTCGAACTCTCGCGCATCGCGAACGTTTCGCTGTTCCTCGGTGACCTCGGCGTTCAGTTGGGTGCCATCACTCCGGTGTTCATGGCGTTCCGTGACCGCGAATACGTGCTGAACCTCATCGAGGGTGCCACCGGCGGCCGCTTCCATCCGAACTTCGATCGCATCGGCGGACTGAAGGACGATCTGCCGGCTGGTTTCATCGATGAGACCCGCGTCGTCATGAAGAAGTTGCGCAACTTCTGCGACGAGATGGAGAACCTGCTTTTCGGCAACGAGATCTTCCAGAGTCGTACTCGGGGAATCGGCGTGATCCCGAAGGACGTCGCCATGCAGTACGGACTCTCGGGTGCGAACCTGCGGGCCAGTGGCGTCGACTGGGACTTGCGTCGCGACCAGTCGTTGCCGATGGCATGGAACAAGGTCGACTGGAAGGTGTGGACGCACCCCGACGGCGACAGCTTCGCCCGTTGCTGGGTTCGCCTGCAGGAAGTCCGCGAGTCCACGCGCATCGTCGATCAGTTGCTCGACAACATTCCGTCGGGACCGGTCATGGCCAAGGTGCCGCGCATCATCAAGGTTCCCGAGGGCGAGGCCTGGGTCTCGACCGAGAACCCTCTCGGCGAGATGGGTTACTACGTGGTCAGCAAGGGTGATCTCGGCCCGTTCCGCACCAAGATCCGTTCGGCCAGTTTCAACAACATCTCCATCGTGCCGTGGGTGTTGAAGGGCGTGTACGTCCCCGACATCATCACGATCTTGGCGTCGTTGTACTTCATCCTCGGGGACATCGATCGTTGATGAACGCCTCCGTTCTCGCCGCCGATCTTCCGTACTGGGCACAGGCGCTGTTGCGCGTGCTCGGTGGAGTCGTCGCCGTGCTGTTGCCGGCCGGCACCATCGTGTACGTCTTTCTCTTCAAGATGATGTCGTTCATGCAGAGTCGTCTCGGACCGATGGAAGCCGGTCCCTACGGGTCGATGCAGTTGTTCGCCGAAGTGGGCAAGTGGCTGCAGAAGGAGGACATCACTCCCGAGCGCGCCGATCGTTTCATCTTCAAGATCGCACCGCTGGTGGTGTTGGTCTCGACCTTCCTTTTGGTGGCCGTCGTTCCGTTCGGTCCGGACGC
>RHCK01000118.1 GCA_010030605.1 Acidimicrobiia bacterium | reverse complement strand
ACGCCGTTCGAGTTCGACCGCGAGACGACCGGTGCCGCAACCGGCGTCGAGCACGTGACAAACCCGTGGTCCGTCAGCACCAACCCGATCGACCACGTGTCGCTCGATCAATCGCGTCACGGCATCGGCTTCACCGTGAACGTTCTCTCCTCGCGCCGCCATGGATTCCCAACGTTGGTCGTACTTCACAAGATCGACCGTGCGTCGCCATTCCACCCATCGTTCCGACACCTCGGAACCCGGCACGTTGCTCACGACGACACGCTCACAACAATTCAGTCAAACTCTTCACGCGATCGACCTCGACCCCGACATGGTCGAACGCGCGCGAGCCAAGTCATCCGCTATTCGATGGTTGGTGGGCGACCTCGCGAAACTCGACGACGTCATCGATGCCGACGACGGATACGACGTGATCGTGATGGCCGGAAACATTCTGAATTTCTGTGCCCCGGGTTCGCAGACGGCGATCGTTCACAACCTGGTGCGTCATCTGGCTGCCGGGGGGCTGCTGGTGTGCGGTTGGTCGCAGGAACTTCGCGAGGACGCGTATCTCTGGACCGATTTCGTTCGCGATGCCCGAGAGCTCGGCGCGAACCTGGCCGAGACCTGGACGAACTGGGACGGCGACACCATGCCGGCGTCCACGTTGGGTGGCGAACCGGTGCGCAGCAGTGACTACGCGGTGATCGCCGTGATCAAGAGCTCCTGATCACTTCTCGGTGAGTCGTCGGGCGATGACCTTGAGACACAGGGTCTCGTCGGCGCCCTCGAAGATGCTCAACACGCGAGCATCCACGAACAGACGACTGACCGAGTACTCCTCGGCGTAGCCGTAACCACCGTGAATCTGCATGGCTTCGCGACTGACCCATTCGGCGGCCTTGCACACGTACGCCTTCACCATGCTGGCTTCGGTGGTGCCCACGCCCTTGGCCATCAAACGCGCCACCTGGTAGCTGAACTGACGACCGGCCTGAATGAGCACCGCCATGCGACCCAACTTCACGCGGGTCAACTGGTATTCGGAGATGTTCTTGCCGAACACGTTGCGGTTGTGCGCATGGTCGTAGGCGGCTTCGTACGCGGCCTGCATCACGCCCACCGCGCGCGCAGCGGTCTGCAGTCGACCGTTCTCGAATCCTTCCATCTGGTAGTAGAAACCCTTGCCCAGTCCGCTCTCCTCACCGATGAGGTTGGTGGCCGGCACCCACCAGTTGTCGAGGGCGATTTCGTACGAGTGCATTCCGCGATAACCGATGGTGTCGATCGGACGACCTTCCATCTTTCCCGTCGAACCGTCGGCGCGAACTTGCTGCGTGAATTCGAAACCATGAGCCTCTCCGCGGGGCTTGGGCACGATGAACAGGCTCAATCCCTTGTGGGTCTTGCTGCGATCGGGGTCGGTGCGCGCCAACAACATCAGCACGTCGGCGCGACCAGCGAACGTGCACCACGTCTTCACACCGTTGATGACGTAACCAGCTGCACCATCGGGTCCCTCGGCGGGAGTCGCCGTGACCTTCAGGCCCGCCACGTCGCTTCCGTAGTCCGGTTCGGTGACCGCGACCGCCGCCATCACCTCGGCGGTGGCCAACTTCGGCAACCATTCCGCCTTCTGTGCTTCCGTTCCACCCTTCACCAACGCGCGGGTGAGGATCTCGGGTCGAGTGATCAGCGATCCACCGATGCCCAAGCTGCCTCGGCTGAGTTCCTCGGTGGCCACGACCATCGCGAGGTACTCGCCTTCGCCACCTTCGGAGAACCCGCCGTACTCGACCGGCACCGACAGTCCGAACGCGCCCATCTCGGCGAGGCCACTGATGATCTCTTCGGGCACGTCCTCGTTGAACCGGTGAACGTGTTCGGCACGGGGAGCGATCACCTTCTCGGCGAACGCGCGGAACGTGTCTTGAACCATCTCGAAGTCCTCGTCGAGATGACGGGGACCTTGGATGTCGGCGAGCGAGGCCACGAATTCCGGATCGCGATACGTGCCGATGAACGGAACGGCGGCGGCCAACGGATTCGCGTCGAGGCCCCACAACGATTCGCGTCCGATCAACTTCGACATCAGGTCGTGCGCCATGTCGGCGGTGTACGCGCAGGTGATGAGTCCCTCGTGGTCACCCTTGGCGCCGTAGTCGAGCATCGAACGCGCGGTCTCCACGGCCGAGGCGGCATGAGCCAGGTCATAGGCCAACACCTGATGCACGTCGGCGCCACCGATGGACGAGAGATGCTTCAGTCCCTTGCCGATGGCCCGTGACGCCAGGTCGATGACCTCGGCGGCGGTCTGCAGGTCGGGGGAGATCGAGGGGTTCTGGGATCCGGTCACGCAGGGAACGCTACCGATCACCCCTGGTGCCACGGGAAGTCGGGTCGCGGGGGCCGAGTCAGTTCGGATGGTCAGTCGTCACCTTCGTGCGACGGGCGATTGTGCGACGATGGTCGGGTGAGCTCGCCGACCCCGAAAGTGTGCGTGTATTGCGGATCGAGTTCGGGTCTCGACCCGCGTTTCGCGGTCGCGGCCACCGATCTGGGGCGCGAGTTGGCCACGCGTGGTGTGGGGTTGGTGTACGGCGGGGGTCGGATCGGCCTGATGGGGTTGGTCGCCGACGGGGTACTCGACAACGGCGGACACGTTCACGGGGTGATCCCCGAACATCTGGTGCGCGCCGAGACCGCCCACGTTGGTCTGGATCATCTGGACGTGGTGGGCTCGATGCATGAGCGCAAGGCGCGTATGGACGAGTTGTCGACGGGGTTCATCGTGCTGCCCGGCGGCTTCGGCACTCTGGACGAGGTCTTCGAAATCCTCACTTGGAATCAGTTGGGGCTCATCGCCAAGCCGGTGGTGTTCTACAACGTGGCCGACTACTTCACGCTGTTGATGACCGCTCTCGATCACATGATCGATTCGGGCTTCGTGAGAGAGAAGTTCCGTCCGATGTTGCGACTCGCCACCACCTCGCGCGAAGCCGTCGACATCGCCACCGGGCCAGCTCCGGCGGTGGAAGGAAAGTTGAGTGATCTGGACGTGACATCGAAGCGAAGTGCGTTGTGAACGGACGTGACGTCACCGCGAATTTCCCCGGTCGAGATTGGGAAGTCGCCGAACCCGATGCGTCGGTGGCGACGACGCAACTCGACGGCGCGCTCGACGACTTGTTCGGAACCGGTGGTGCCGCACCTCCGCCGGGGGTGTCGCTGGCCACGCTCGTGGTTCATCGAGGTCGAATCGTCCGCGAACGTTACGGTCACCAGCCCGACACCATGTTCGGCCCGGGCGGCCCGGTCGATCGTGACACCACGCTCATCTCGTGGAGCATGGCCAAAAGCATCACGCACGCCCTCGTCGGCATCCTCGTGAACGAAGGTCGCCTCGATGTCGATGTTCCGGTGAACATCCCCGAGTGGCGCGACTCGACGCGTGCGGCCATCACGTTGAGGGACTTGTTGCGTATGCGCGACGGGCTCGACTTCATCGAGGACTACGTGATCGACGAATCCGGGAACGTGAACTCCGACGTGATCGCGATGCTGTTCGGTGATGGCGTGACTGACGTGGCGTCGTACGCCTGCTCGCGTCCGTCGAAACACGAACCCGGGTCGGTGTGGTCGTATTCGTCGGGCACCACCAACATCATCTGTCGCATCATCGGCGAGGTGTTGGGTGGTCGAGAAGCGGTGCGCACGTTCATGCACGACCGGTTGTTCGGTCCGCTCGGCATGGAATCTGCCACTCCGCGTTTCGATGACGCCGGCACCTTCATCGGTTCGTCCTACGTTTACGCCACGGCCCGGGACTTCGCCCGATTCGGACTCTTGTACCTACATGACGGTTCGTGTGGCGATTGTCGAATCCTTCCCGCGTCATGGGTCGCCACGGCGAGTGACATGCACGCGGTCGATCCGGACAACGGGCATGGCTACTCGTGGCATTGGTGGAACTGGAACGGTCGGTCGAACGTGATCGCGGCCTGCGGATACGAAGGTCAACGCATCATCGTCGATCCGAGTCGCGATCTGGTGGTGGTGCATCTGGGGAAATGGGTCGCCGAAACCCAACCGCAACTCGACCTCCATCTCTCGACGATCGTCGATGCTTTCGGGAACCCCTTCGGACGAAACGAATAGGTCCCCGCTCGCCGGCAGGTAACCGAACACATTCGGCGAAACTGCTAGGAATAGAGCATGTCTGGAGCGGTTGGGGGCGTCGCCGACGACAGCGGTTCCCTCCGCCGTCGCATTCGTCGCAAGGCCGTCATCCGCACCTTCAAGGTTCTGGCGTCTCTCGCCGTCGTCTACTTCCTCATCCTCAACATTCCCGGTCTGCGCAACGCCGTCGATCAGTTGAGCGAGGTGAAGCCCGGGTTGCTGGTGCTCGGACTGGGACTCGAACTGGTCGCGTTGTTCTGTTATTCGGCCATGACCAAGGCGGCCCTCGGTTCGGTGGCCGATCACCTGCCCACGTGGCGACTGTTTCGCATTCAGTTGTCGACGCGCGCTCTGTCCAGTCTGGTTCCCGGCGGAAGTGCCGCGGGCTCGGCGCTCGGTTATCGCCTCCTGACCGTCGCCGGTATTCCCGGTCCGGATGCTGGCTTCGCGTTGGCCACCTCGGGTCTCGCGTCGGCCGTGGTGCTGAACCTCATCTTGTGGTCGGGACTCATCATCTCGATTCCGATTCGCGGTGTGAACCCGATCTACGGAACCGCGGCCATCGCCGGCATCATCCTGATGGGAATCGCCGTCGCCATCATCGTTGGACTCATCGAGGGTCAGGAACGGTCCGAGAAACTTCTGCGTTCGGTGGCGCGTCGGTTGCATTTGAACGAGGACCGTGCGGGCGAGGCGGTGCGACACATCGGTGGACGCATGCAAGAACTGTCGGCCGACCGTGCACTGCTGCGTCGCCTCGTTGGTTGGGCGGCCGCGAACTGGTTGATCGATGCCGCCGCATTGTGGGTGTTCCTGCGTTCTTTCGGTGGTTCGTTGTCGGTCGACGGTTTGATCGTGGCCTTCGGTTTGGCCAACGTGCTCGCGGCCATCCCCATCACTCCCGGTGGTTTGGGTGTGGTGGAAGCCACCTACGTGCCGGTGCTCGTCGGATTCGGATTGCCGCGAGCCACGGCGGTGGTCGGCGTGTTGTCGTACCGCATCGCGCAGTATTGGTTACCCATCCTCATTGGAGGGGCGATGTATCTGTCCTTGCGCGTCGGGCCGTGGGCCATTGGGCGCGAGAAACTCGAGCCGTTGCGCGACGTGGTGGCCACGGCAGGCGTCGCCGAAGAGAGCATTCTCGACTTCTCCGAGCGATATCCCGCCAAGGAACGAACCGGCCAGATTCGTGCACCATCGTCCAGTGCGCGCGACGAGGCGCAAACCGAACGCCTATTGGCCGAACGACGTCAACGTGAGCGTGACGAGCTCGAGGCGCAGTCCATGACCCCGTGGACCGGTGCCGTGGATCCGGGCATGTTCGACGACGATTCGGGTGTCGATCGTGACGACTCGGATGACGGTGGTTCTCCGCGACACGGCTAGTTTCGTCGTCATGACCGTTCACGAACGCCCCTTTGGTCGTCACCTCGAGGATTTCATCGTCGGCGATGTGTACCGGCATTGGCCGGGCAAGACCATCACCGAGTACGACGATCATCTCTTTTGCATGATCACCATGAACCATCACCCGTTGCACACCAACGACTGGTTCGCCGCGAACAGTGTTCAAGGGCGCAACGTGGTGGTG
>RHCK01000117.1 GCA_010030605.1 Acidimicrobiia bacterium | reverse complement strand
CTGATGCTGATCGTGTCACGTCGACGCATGGTGGTGCCGATGCTCGCTACGAGCGTGGTATCGCTCACGACCTATGGTTGGTTTCTCACCAACCTCTGATCTCCGGATCGTCGACAAAGGAACCACATGAGAGACACGTGGATCACCGATTGGCCAACGAGCACGAGGTTTCCTCATTACACCCGAGCCAACGCCGGAGAGGTTCTGGCGGACCCGGTCAGCCCCCTCGGGTGGTCGTTCGGATGGGACGGCGGAATCGTCGCCGGCTACAAGAACGGCCTGATTCGCATCGGTGCGTACGAGGAAGCCGACTTCGATCCGCAACATCCCGAGTCCGTCGCCTGTTTTGGTGGCTACTTCTACATCAACTTGTCGGCGATCCGGATGCAAGGAGTGCGCAACCCGGCGGCCACCGTCGAAGCGCTGGACCAAGCGTTTTTCGGTGATCATCCCGACGTCCCGCCGTACGTGGCACATCCGGACGACACGAAGCCGCACCTCACCGAGAGAATCGATGCCCACACCGCCTGGGTCATGAGCGGTGATGCATGGCCCGAACTCGACCACGACAAGGCCGACGCGGCCGCACTCCGAGCGTCCCGCGGTGACATCGGCTCGTATTCGGATGAGCAACTCGTCGCGCGCGCCCGACTGGTTCAATCGAAACTTCCCCATCTCTTCGCCCAACACGTGGTGTCGGGAAGCAGTGCGGCCGTTGCTCCCGGACTCCTCGCGGTGGTCGCCGCGGCGATCGACGAGCCCAATCTGCCGATGACGTTGTTGTCGAGCATCGGTGACGTGGACTCCGCGGATGCCAATTACGCCCTATGGACGTTGTCACGATTGGTTCGCGCCGACGCCAGTCTCATGGCCGCCTTCGACTCCGATCCCGATCATGTTCTCGATCGTGCGTCGGCATCCTTCCTCGCGGCATGGAACGAGTTCATCGTCGAGTTCGGTAGCCGGGGTCCGGACGAATGGGACCTTCGCTCGCCCACCTGGGAGACACACCCTCGACTGTTGCTGGCGGCGCTCGACCGCGTGCGTCTGCAATCGGACGACGAGTCGCCTCATGCTCGCCACGCACAAAAGGCCGCTCGACGCGATGAACTCATTGACACGGCGCGCCGCGCACTGGCCAACAACGCGGACGTCGCACCGCTGCTCGATCTGGGCCTGACCGCCGGAAAGATGATGGCCCATCGGGAACGCACCAAAACCACCATCGTTCGCGTTCTACACGAAGCGCGCGTCGCGTTCCGCGAACTTGGTCGGCGACACGGTCACGACGAGCTGATTTTCCAACTGCTCGACGACGAACTGGATGCCTACGTCGCCGACCCGGCATCCTTCGATCAGAAACTCGGCGAACGTCATGATGAATGGCGACAACTGTTCGACCTCGATCCACCGTTCATCATTGCGAACGCCACCGTCGCGCCGCTCACGAAGTGGGCGCGCAAGAGCGACAAAGTCGCGGCGATCGCCACGAAGGGTGACGTGCTGACCGGGGTGGCCGGTTCACCCGGTGTCGCACGAGGCATCGCGCGAGTGGTTCTGGACCCGGCCGAACCCGGTGATCTCGGGCCCGGGGACATCCTGGTTGCACCGTGCACCGATCCCAGTTGGACTCCGCTCTTCATGACGAGTGCGGCCGTGGTCGTGAACGTCGGGGGACAAATCAGTCACGCCGTGATCGTCAGTCGCGAACTCGGTGTCCCGTGCGTCGTGTCCGTCACCGACGCAACCGAACGCATTCCGAACGGTGCGCTCATCGAAGTCGATGGTGACACGGGTTCGGTCACTATCGTGCACTGAACCGCATCATCAGAATGGAAGACCATGAGTCAGGAATATCGTGCCCCCAAGGATCTGTTCAGCGTCGCCGGCGAGGTGGCCGTGGTCACCGGTGGTGGGCGAGGTATCGGTGAAGGAATTGCCCGCACTCTGGCGGCGGCCGGAGCCAAGGTGCTCGTGGCCGCACGACGTGTGAACGAGATCGAAGCCGTCGCGGCCGCCATTCGTGCCGACGGTGGCGAAGCGATCGCCGTGGAAACCGACGTCACCGATGATGAAGCGGTCGACCGTCTCGGTCGCACCGCGGTGGAAACCTACGGAAAGCTGTCGATCTGGGTGAACAACGCCGGTGGTTCCCCGAAGCGACTGCCGATGCTCGACCTCGAGCGCGAGGACTGGGATGCGTGCATGGCGCTGAACCTCACGGCCGTGTGGGTGGGCATCCGGACCGCCGCGAAATACATGGACACCGGATCCATCATCAACATCTCGTCGGGTGCCGGCTTCGGGCCGGTTCCCGGCAGCGCGCACTACGGCGCGGCCAAGGCCGCCGTGAACTCGCTGACGCTCACCGCCTGCGCCGAATTGGCTCCCCGCATTCGGGTGAACGGAATCGCTCCCGGTGCCGTGCCGACCGAGATCTTCAAAATCGCTCTCGGAGTGGAAAACGAGAAGGACCTCGCCGAGGTGGAACAGCAGTGGAACATTCCGCTCGGTCGCTTCGGCACCTTGCAGGACATGGGTGCCGCGGTGTTGTTCTTGTGTTCTCCGGCGGCCAGCTGGATCAGCGGCGAGATGATTCGCGTGTCGGGCGGCGCGAAACCGCGCTGACACCACGCCAAGTCATTCGACCGGCCGACCCTGAAAATCGCCGATCAACGAGACCTGCACGTTCGAGCCAACTTTGTGGTTCGCCATCTGTTCGAGCTTCGCGCGGTAATAGTCGTCGCGTAAGTCGCCTTCCGATGCCGCGTTGTACGTGGGATACAACGCGCGGCGATCACGCGACGAATTGTTCGGACCGCTGCGATGCGGAGTGCGGGAATGGAACCACAACGTCTGACCGGCGCGTACCGGCGCCGCGGTCCACGTGAGCGTGGCCACCACCTGCTCGGCGATGCACCCCACGTCGTTCATGGGAAGCACCTCGCCGAAGCACGAGCTCGCCACCTCGAGGCATCCGTTCTCAGTGTCGGAATCGTCGATGGCCACCATGCACGAAATGTGGGAGTCGATGAAGGGATAGGCCGGCGCGTCTTGGTGCGGTGCGTAACCCGCTCCCCCGACCAACTTGTAGTTGATCTTTTCCTTGTACAGAACCGCCGGCTCACCGAGCAGTTGGGTTGCCGTCGCGAGAACCGACCCCGCCGTGAGTAGTTGCTTCAGTTCGCGATGAAACGGCGTGAAATTCTCGGTGCGACACAACTTGGGACCGTCATCGGTCAGTTCGCGATAGTGCAACCACTTGTCGGTCGTGTCGGGCCACGAAGCGACATCGTCGATCCAAGCACGGAGTCGACGAACGTCATCGTCTTGAAGGGTGTCGACCAACACCCATCCATGCAGGTCGAAATGTTCTTTCAGACCTTCATCGCCGTATCGAAACGACAACATCACGACTTCCGGCCGAGCGCATGAATGGTGTCCACCCAATGATCCAGTCCGGGCACCCGCGCGTTCGGATCTTTCGCACCATCGTCCGCGATGCGCAAGTCCACCATCGCTCGCCAATGCGGTTGGGCCTCGAAATCACGAATCTCGTCCGCGGAGAGTTCACCACCCTGGGCATCCAAGGTCATGATGCTGTCGGCCGAAAGCAGAGCGCGATAATCCGAGCGCGTGGACACCAGATAACGCTTCGCCGGGACGTGGCCCTCGATCAGTGACGCCACGCGTTCGCCGAGCAGACCGCGCACCGCGTCGGCGCCCATCGTCGCGTGACGCGGTTGGCCGGGACCGTCCCACGGATGAGCAAGATCGTGGATAAGTCCGGCCACTTGAAGTTCGAGATCATCGGGATGCGATGCCTTCAACAACGCTGCGCATTGCAAACCGTGTTCGATCTCGAGAAAACCCGGTGCTTCGACCGATTCAGTGGTGGCGAGAACCCGTAGGTGTTCGACGAGTTCCGTGGTGTCGGTGAAGATTTTCATGACAATGGTCCCGTCAGGGAACTTACTAGCGTTTCGTATGATTCACCCGGTGACGAACCGTCATCGACCCGGAACATCGAACAACATCGGAGATCGAACATGATGCGACGCCTTGCCATCACCATCATCGCCCTGACGACGACCTGTGGCGTCCTCGCTTCGTGTGGTGGCGACGACGACACCCCCACCACGCAGGCACCAACCACCGAAGCACCGATGGGCGGTGGAGCCCAGGTGGCCAATCCGGCCTCGGAATACTGCATCGCACAGGGTGGCGAACTGGAGATCGTCGACGAAGCGAACGGGCAAGTGGGGTATTGCAATCTTCCCGACGGCACTCGCATCGAGGAATGGGAGTTCTTCAACCAAGCGAACGGTTGATCACGACGGGCCGGACATCAGCACCGCCGGCAGCCATTCTTCGAGGCGTTCGAACATCGCATCGCCACTGTGGGTCAGCAGATGTCCATCGCCCTCGCACACCACCACCTCGCCACGTCCGGCGATGGCGGCCACCACTTCACTGCTCTGCAGCGGAAGGATCTCATCGAGATCACCATGGAACAACAGCAAAGGTCGACCGCGCAATCCTCCGGCCACCTCGCAACCAGCCGATTGGGTGGCGAACGTGACGACGCCGGACACTTCGTCCATCACCACTGCCGCGCGAACGGCGACCGCGCCGCCGAACGAATGTCCCATCACCACCACCCGTTCGGCTCCGGCGTCAGCGGCCATTTGCACCGCGGCTGCCACGTCGAGACAACACGAATCCATGTCGTTCGGTTTGCGATAGTCGACGCGCAGAACCGGCACGCCACGAGACGACCATTCGTCTCCGAGACGCTGATACAGGCCGTCGGCGGGGCCCAGCAATCCACCCATGGCCCCGCCACAAGCGACGATGGCTGACCGCTTCACCTCGACGTTTTTCGACGGAACGTGCCAGAGCACGGTCAACAAACCGCGCATCGTGAAGAGCTCGACGTGGCGCAACGTCGGGGTGATCATGGCGCTTTGTGACGCCATCACGCCCAGGGCGTGAAGAGGTGGCTCCATCGGTTGTACCCTACAAGCGCGATGTCGACCCCCCGTCCCATCAACTTCGATGCCATCGACCCTGCACACCGTGAGATCGCGGTGCGTGTCGGTCGTGCATGGCGTGATCTCCGGCGTGGAGCCTCCACCAGCCGGTTGATCGACTATCTCTTCGGCACGGGCGAGGATGCACTCGAAGTGGGTCAGATGGACACGCTCGATCTTCTGGTGCAGCAACCTTTCTGGCGGATGGGTGATCTGGCCGATGCGTTGCGCGTCGATCCTTCGACGGCCACACGCGCCGTGCAACGACTGGAACGCTTCGGTCTGGCATCTCGATGCAGCAATCCCACCGACAAGCGCGTCGTCATGGTGTCGGCGACCGACGACGGTCGTACTCGTCACACCGAAGCCGCTCATCGACGACAAGAAGTGATCACTCACATGCTCGGGGTGTTCGATCGCGACGAATTCGAGCAGTTGGCGTCGTACCTCGAACGTTTCGTCGGAGCGCTCGACGAGTTCGTCGCCGACGTGAGCGACAACGCCAAGAAGAGCTGATCGTGGCCGACAAAGCGCACTTCGCCGATGAGGCGATGCAATACGCGCCACAGTTGCTCGGCACGGCCATGCGCATGACACGCAATCGATCCGACGCCGAGGATCTGGTGCAGGAAACCATGTTGAAGGCTTTTCGTTCGTACGGTTCGTTCGAGGAAGGAACCAATCTGCGCGCGTGGCTGTTCAGAATCCTCACCAACAACTACATCA
>RHCK01000116.1 GCA_010030605.1 Acidimicrobiia bacterium | reverse complement strand
TCGATCTCGTCGCGGTTCGCCGTGCGTCCGTCGAAGGATTGGAATCGAGGGTCGTCGGCCACTCCGAGGATTCCCATCACGCGCATGGCCACGGAATCCGATGACGCCGAGATCCCGACCCATGAGCCATCGGCGCATTGATACGTTCCGCGGGGCACGGTGTAGGGAAGTCCCGAACCCAAGCGCGGTTGCAGTTCTCCGGTGAGCGCGAAGAGTGATGCCACTGGCCCCATCACATGGAAGACACTCTCCAGCAGACTCGCATCCACAACCTGGCCGACGCCCGAGTGCAACGCGACCATCGTGGCGAACGCGCCGACAAGGCCGGTCAATTCATCGGTGAGTGCGATGGCCGGCAACATCGGCTGTCCGTCGGCTTCGCCATTCACCGCGGCGAAGCCCGACATGGATTCGGCGATGGAGGCGAAGCCCGGGCGCTGCGCATATGGCCCGGTCTGACCGAACCCACTCACGCGTGTGATGACGAGCGATGGATTGATGGCCAACAGTTCGTCGGGTCCGAGTCCCAATCGTTCGAGAGCACCGGGGCGGAAATTCTCCACCACCACGTGCGCGTCCTTCACCAAACGCAGGAAGAGGTTCTTGTCGTCGACATTCTTCAGATCGATGGTGATCGTTCGCTTGTTGCGGTTGGCCAGCTTCCACCACAGACCAACACCATCGCGAGGGTCCTTCCAGGCCATGTTGCGCAAACTGTCACCGGTGTCGGGTCGTTCGACCTTGATGACCTCGGCTCCGAAGTCGGCGAGATAGCGAGCGCAATTCGGACCCGCAATGACTGTCGAGATGTCGAGCACGCGCAATCCGTGCAGCGGCGTGCGAACCTCGTTCATGCGGCTCGATTCGGCCACACGAAACAACGATCATCGAGTGTGCCGAGCGCGTATGTCTCGTAGTCGATCCCGAAGTCCGCGTAGAGATGTCGACAGCGTTCGCTCCAGTCGAGCGCGCCGGGATCGCTGATTCGATGCACCACTTGCATCACGCCACCCTCGTACACGCGGTACTCGGCCCAGGTGCCGGGGAAATCCTTCACGCAACCGATCTCGACCGTCGGCGCGCCACACGCCATCGAGCGCACCCGATGGCGATGGGTGTGTCCGGCGGTGTAGCCGAGGATGTTGCGATGTCGCGCCACCACGTCGTTCAGTCCGTCGCTGGCGTCGGGATTGATGCCGAAATAGCCCTCGCTGCGGTGACCGTCGGTGTGCGCTCCCGGAGTCCATTGCTGGTGATGCCCCATGACGAGCACCGGGTCCGTCGTCGATGCCGCCATCTCGGACAACCACCGCAACTGGAACTCGCCGATGTCGCCGGTGGTCTCGGTGGGAATGGCGGTGTCCATCAACGCGACGCGAATTCCCGGCAGCTCGATCCAGAGATCGTTGTCGTACAAATGTTGACCCAGGTACGAGTCGTGATTGCCGCGTACCACGTGCAACCGTTCGCCGAAGGCGGGGCGATAGCAGGCCTCGAACGCGGCGAACTCCGGGTCGGTTCCCGTGCAGGTGAGGTCGCCCTTCACGATCACGGCGTCGGGCGCGATGGCAGCGATCTCGCGTACCGCGGCACGGTTCATGGTCTCGGGATACGCGGGTTCGCCCGGCCGTGAACGTTGAATGGGGCCCTTGGGGTCGTCGTCGATGCGGCCGCATTCCTCTTCGCCGAAGTGGACGTCGTTCACCGTGGCGAACCGACACAACAATTCGCCGTTCGGACGACCAAGCGTGCGAACCGTGCGACCCAAAACATGATGTTCGGTGTCGGGTCGAAGGTCGTCGAAACGGTGGACCGTCGTGCCGTCGTGAATGACGATCAGATCGTCGGCGACGGTGGTGATGTCCATGACGATGAACCTAGTCGTCCGGGCACTCTGGCGAGTCGGGTCACCAGGGACGCGAGCGACGGGCGATCTGTGGACGCGCCCACCAACGCCCGCTGAACTTCCACGCGTTCTCGCGCGCCGTCACCGGATCGGCACCAACGACCGGACGGGGCCACAAAGCCTCCATGGCGGCCGCGATGGCCACGGCCTCCTCGTCGTTCGGCGTGGGTGAGATCCGATTGCTCATAGCGGCATGTTGCCGTGCTTGCGGCGGGGGAGTTCCTCGCGCTTCGTGCGCAACATTCGGAATCCGTCGACGACCTTCTTGCGCGTTTCGGCGGGATCGATGACGTCGTCGATGTAACCGCGCTCGGCCGCGGCATAGGGATTCGCGTACTTCTCGGTGTACTCGGCGATCAGTTCGGCGCGACGCGCCACCGGATCGGCCGCCTGCTGAAGTTCACGACGGTAAACGATCTCGACGGCACCGTTGGGTCCCATCACGGCCAACTCAGCGGTGGGCCACGCGTAGGCAAGATCCGAGCCGATGGACTTGGAGTCCATCACGACGTACGCGCCGCCGTAAGCCTTGCGGGTGATGATCTGAATGCGCGGAACGGTGGCTTCGCAGTAGGCGTACAGCAACTTGGCACCGTGACGAATGATGCCGCCGTACTCCTGATCGACACCGGGCAAGAAACCCGGTACGTCGACGAAGGTGAGCAACGGAATGTTGAAGGCATCGCAGGTGCGCACGAATCGCGCGGCTTTCTCGGCGCTCTCGATGTCGAGAACTCCGGCGAGGATCATGGGCTGGTTACCCACCACACCAACCGCGTGCCCGTCGACGCGCGCGAATCCGCACGTGATGCTCTTGGCCCAGTGCGGGAAGTATTCGAAGAACTCGCCGTCGTCCACCACCGAGGCGATGACCTTCTTCATGTCGTAGGGCTGGTTCGGCGAGGGAGGAAGGATGTCGCGCAATTCCGGGCACTCACGCTCGGGATCGTCGCCGCCATCGAGGACGGGGGCTTCTTCCATGTTGTTCTGCGGCATGAACGAAAGCAGGAAGCGCACGTCATCGAGACAGGACTTCTCGTCGGCCGACACGAACGTGGCCACACCGCTCTTGCTGGCGTGGCTCATGGCCCCACCGAGCTCCTCGAGCGTGACTTCTTCGCCCGTCACGGTCTTCACCACGTCGGGTCCGGTGATGAACATGTGGCTGCTCTCGCGCACCATGAAGATGAAGTCGGTCATGGCCGGCGAATACACCGCTCCACCCGCGCAGGGTCCGAGGATCACGGAGATCTGGGGGATGACTCCACTCGATTGCACGTTGCGGTAGAAGATGCCGCCGTAACTCGCGAGCGAGACGACTCCTTCCTGGATTCGCGCACCGGCACCATCGTTCAGACCGATCACCGGTGCGCCGACTTTCAACGCCAGATCCATCAACTTGTGGATCTTCTCGGCGAAGACCTCACCGAGGGCGCCACCGAACACGGTGAAGTCCTGCGAGAAAACGAACACCTTGCGACCATCGACGGTGCCCCAGCCGGTGATGACTCCGTCGGTGTAGGGATGTTCCTCGAGGCCGGCCGCGTGAGCTCGATGTCGCGCCAACATGTCGAGTTCTTGGAACGAACCCGGATCGAGCAAGTACTCGAGACGCTCGCGAGCGAGCATCTTGCCCTTCTCGTGCTGGCGTTCGATGGCGCGGGGGGATCCGGCGAGGAGAGCCTGCTCTTTGCGACTGCGAAGATCCTCGAGTTTGTCCTGCATGGGGTTGCTGCTGGTCACGGGGGAAACGCTACTCCCCAAAGCAGGAACGGGACTCAGTTGGCAGGGGCGAAACGGGCGTGGAGCAGGACCGACGTCACGGAGCCACGGAGGCCGTGACCGGCTGAATACCAGCCGGAACGGTGGTGGAACCCAACGGCACCACGACGGTTCCACCCGTCTGAGCGGGAACGGTGGTTCCACTCGTCGCAACGGTGGTGTCGGTCGATTCCCCGGATCCGCTCATCACCGACACCGTGTACGTGACCGATGGCAACGGACCGTCGGGTCCGTTCGCGGTGACGATCACTGTCCACAAGCCCGGAGCGCCGAACGGCACTCCTTCCTTCATCGGCAGTCGGGCTGCTCCGGCGCCATCGAGCGGCACGCTCAGCGTGATGCTGGCCGTGGTGTTGGTGGGCGGATTGAACTGGACGGTGAGGTCCGTCATTCCTTGGGCGGGCGAGTACACGTCGACGCGCACCGCATTCGCACCGACCATGGCTGGCGTCACCTTCACCTGCACGTCGAACACGCCACCGGAGCGTTCTCCGACGAACGCGTAGTTGGTCTTGTCGGTGCCGGGGGGATCGACGTTGGGAGGCAACGTGGCCACCGCCCACGATGTGACGATGAGAACGATCACACCGAAGCCGGCTTCGGCCATCACGGCGCGACGCAATTTGGCGGCGGTGCGACCGTTCACCTCGCGACGCTTGGCGACGTTGCGTGCGATGTACTGACGCAAGGCCACGCCGAGGTACACCATCGCGGCCACTCCGACGGCCTTGAACACGATGAGTCGACCATGGCGACTGGTGAGCACCGATCCACCGTCGAGGCTGTACAACGAGATCAAGCCGGAGATCACCGCGGCCATCACGAAGATGCGAATCCAGCGCGCGTAACCGCGAACGGCTTGGGCCACATCGTCGTCGCCGGGCCCGACCAGAACCGTTTGACCGAGCACCAACAGTCCACCGAACCAGAGTCCGATCGACAGTGTGTGGACGATGCCCGACACCACGCCGAGAAGTGAGAACTCGTCGACCGTGCGAGTGAACGCGAAGGTGGCCATCGCGGCGGCGGGCAATCCGACGGCCAGCGGCTGCGATTGCGGATCGAGCAATCGTTCGGGACGAGCGATGATGATGAACGAACCAGCGATCAGAAGAACGCGGGCGAAGGCCGAGATTCCGCTGGCATTGTCGAAAAGATCGCTCCAGCCGAACGGGCTGATGGCCGCGGTGACGCTCTTTCCACTCATCAAGCTCGTGCGCAACACCGCCACGATGTAGTTGCTGACGAGTGCGATCACCCACACGGTGCGCATGTAACGGCGAACGTTGATGTAGTCGACACCTTCGGGCCACGCCATCACCATGAACGCCGCGGCTCCGAACAACGCGGCCAACGCCGCGTACGCCACGACTCGAGCCAAGCCGAGAGGACCACTGACCGGCGGTGGATCGACGGCCAACATTCCACCGTCGGTGTCGTCGCCACCGACATCGGCCGGGTCGGCGGTGTCGGGGTTCAGAATTTCGAACGAGAAACCACCCGTGGCCACCTTGCCGTCGGCCTGGGGAACCGAATAGGTGACATTGCACGTTCCAACGGGGAGTGAACCGGTGATGGGAGCGATGAGCGAAATGCCGTCGGCGCCCACCGTGACCGTGCCCAACGGGGCCGGACTGCCCTCGCACACCGCGGTGAGAACCGCATTGTTCGGCACGGCGGCACTGAACGTGGCGGTGATTTGCAGGGGTGCGGAGATGAGTTTCTCGCCATCGGCGGGGCTGGATGTCACCAGCGTGGTTTCGGCGTGAACGGGGGACGCCGTCATGGTGAGCGACAGGGCGGCACCGAGTCCGAGTGCGACGGCAACAAGACGACGCCAGACCCGAGCTCGGGGCGCTCGGTTCATCTCGGTTGAACGGTGGTCGGACACGCGGGACATGATCGACCTCCACGGTAGTTTCCCGACCTCGCGGAACGGGGGCAAGCAGGGCTTCCACCCCACCACTACAGTCGGAGGCGATGGTCGCTCAATCCCTCTATCGCCGGTATCGGCCGCAGCGCTTCAGCGAATTGAAGGGCCAGGAGCACATCGTTCGGGCACTCAAGAATTCG
>RHCK01000115.1 GCA_010030605.1 Acidimicrobiia bacterium | reverse complement strand
GGCCATCACCACGTAGGCGAGAGCCGTGCCGAACATTCCGAGAGCGCCGATCATGAGAAACGGTTTCCAGGCGAAGTCGATGTCGTCCAGCGACGGAATCGCGAACGGCACCACCAGAACGAGCGCCACCAACTGGGCGTTCCAGAGAACGGGCAGCGATCCGTATTGCTGTTGCAATGGCGCGGCCAGATCGAGCGCGAACCCGTAACACGCGAGCGCGATGAAGATCAGGCCGATGCCCAACGCGCTCGACGAGCCTTCGCCCAATGTCGGCAACGCGATGGCGACCACGCCCACGAACCCCACGGCCAAGCCGTAGAGCTGTGCGCGCGATGGTCGACGTTTATACACGAAGGTGGCCACCGATGCCACGAACAACGGGATGGCCCCGTTCAACATGCCGGCCACGCTCGAGGCCACGCGTTCTTCGGCGAAGGGGAACATGGTCAACGGCACCGCCATCCAGATGGTGGCCAGCAACACCAACCGTGGCCAGGCTTCGCGGGGTAATCGCACGCGGGCCGCGGGCACCAAGGCGAGTGTGGCGAAACCGAACCCGATGCGCATGGGAGTGATCACCGCGGCCGGAAAGGCTTTCAGACCTTCGGCGATGAAATAGAACGAGGTGCCCCAGATCAGTCCGGGCACGGCGAGCCGCGCCAGTTCACGACGAGGGGCTTCGGATTCGACGCCGGTCATTTGCTCGACGCCGGTGACGTGGTGGCCGCCATCACGCCGAGCGCGACGAACACGGTTCCGGCCACGTAACGCTGAACGATGGGGAGAGTGCGACCGGTGAGAAGTTTCGTACGCAACGCACTGGCGGTGAGGGCGTACATGCCATCGGTGCAACATCCGATGATCACGAACGTCGTTCCCAGAACCAGGGCCTGGGACCAAGCGGCACCCTTGTCGGCGTCGATGAATTGCGGGAGGTACGACAAGAAGAACAGTGCCACCTTCGGATTGAGGGTGTTCACCACCACCCCTTGAGTGAACGATCGCTTGAGGCTCACGGAGGTGGAGTCTCCCGACACCGCGGCGGGTCGCGTGAGAAGTGTGCGCACACCGACGAAGACGAGGTATCCCGCACCGAGCCACTTCACCGTGTTGAACGCGGTGGCCGAGGTGGCCAGCACGGCCGAGAGTCCGGCGCTGGCGGCGATCACGTGCATGAAGTTGCCCAGTTCGAGTCCGGCGACCGCGGCCAGCCCGACCTCGCGACCATCGCTCACGCTCCGATTGAGGATGTAGATGACGGCGGGCCCGGGGATGAGGAGCAACGCGATCGACGCGATACCGAAGGTGATGATCGATCCGATGTCGGGCACGGGTTCGACTCTAGACCCCGACGTTCACCGGCTCCGAAGGGATTCCGCCGTCGAGGAGATCGGCGAGATGATGGGGCAAAGCGGCGGGAGCAAAGATCGCATCCGATGCGGCGATCTCGTCGCGGTGCCACCAACGAATCTCGAAGAGATACTCGGCGTTGAGTTCGTCCCACGTCAGTGTCGGAGAAGGTTCGAATCGGTCGGGCACTTCGACGAGATGGATGTGCTCGCGTTGACCGTCCCACAGCCCGTTGATGAACGCGATGCGGTGCTCGCGAGTCCAGATGTGCGGCCCAATGGTCGCGTCGCGCAATCCGATCTCCTCGATCAGTTCTCGGGCGAGTGCGGTGCGATGATCTTCGTGCGCATCGAGGCCACCACCAGGCAGCGCCCAACGAGTGCCAGCGGGGAACTCGAATCGAACCAACAGCACGTGTTGGTCGGGGGTCACGATGAGCGCACGCGCGGCCGGTCGAATGCGCGGATCAGACATCGGGCTTTTCGTTCAGCCCGTCGTTCATCATGCGGTACATCTCGTAGATGGATTTGCACTCCTCGCACAGGGGAAGTTGCTTGGGGTCGCGCGAGGGAACCCACACGTGTCCGCACAGAGCCTCGAGGGGCGTGCCGAACACTCGCGCCTCGGTCACCTTGGCCGCGGCACTTTCGCCCGGCTCGGTCTTGACGATGTGGGCGCAGACCGGCTCGCCCGTTTGCGGAACCCGGTCGAGTTCGGTCTCGGTGGAGGACTGGGTGGATGCCGTTGCCGAGGTGGACAGGACGTTCGGGGCCATGACGGAAGTCAACCAGATGCCTACACTGCATCCATGCCGCTGTACGAGTTCCGTTGCCGAACCTGCGAGTCCACCTTCGAAGTGCGTCGCCCCATGGCCGAAGCCAGCGATCCGGCCACCTGTCCCGAGGGTCACGAGGGCGCCGTGCGATTGCTCTCGGTGTTCGCATCGGTCGGCGCGACGTCGGGAACGTCGTCGGCACCGGCACCGGCGCCGCGTGCCGGTGGAGGATGCGGATCCGGTTGCGGTTGCGCACATTGATTCGGCTCGTGCCGACACCCGCGTCGATACGAGCAGTAGTTTGAGCGCCATGGCGTCGTGGATCGTGAATCTGGTGGTGGCGGGAACCGCCGTCGGCATCGGTGCCATCGGGACGCGTCTTCTCGGCGAGACAGCCAAGCCGAAACCGATCCCGGTTCGGGTGCGCAAGGAACGACGTCGCTGACGATCGGTCGTCGTCGCTCAGCCGGCGACGTTGACGCTTCCCACGAACGCGATGATCCCAGCGAGCAACGGCGTCGCCCAGGTGACCCATGCGGGCACCGGTTTCCATGACGGCGCGAGCATCACGAAACCGCACGCGGCTCCGGTGATGACACCACCGACGTGGCCGCCAATGGAGATTCCGGGGATGGTGAAGGTCAGGAGCAGGTTGATGGCCAACGTCGCACCGATACCGGTCTGAAAGACGCTCACCCCGCGCCGTTGCATGCCGACGGCTGCCGCGCCCATCAAACCGAACACGGCGCCCGATGCGCCGCCGTGCAAACCACCGCCACCACCTTGGATGACGAGAGCACCGAACGAACCCCCGAGCAAACAGGCGAAGTACAGCAAAGCGAAACGCGCCCGACCCAGGGGAGCCTCGAGCATTTGCCCCAACTGGAACAGCAGGATCATGTTCATCGCGAGATGAAGGATTCCGAAGTGAAGAAAGCCGGCCGAGACGAGTCGATACCAGCCATCGGGTTCGGAGATGAGCCAACGACTGAGACCGAGTTGAATTTCTCGTTCTCCGGGTCGATCACCGAAGCCGAGCGACGAGGTGTCTCCGATGACCACCCAGACGAACACCGCGAGGTTGATGGCGATGAGGGTGTTGGTGACGAGATTCGTTTGTCGCGCGTTCCAGTCACGAGCCCTGACCGTGGCCGCCGGACGCGATGCTCGCACGCAATCGTTGCAGTGGCTGCCCACGGTGGCTTGCACCAGACATTCGGCACAGGCCGGACGACCACAACGCGTGCACGAGCGTCCCGTGGACACGTTGGGATGTCGGTAGCACGACGGCAGAACGGGCGGGGGGAGCGAACTCATGGGTCAGGAGAACGGTAATCCGTCGCCCGGCAATTGGCTCATCGGGCCGGTGTGGCCGAAGTCCGCGGCGCTCACCGGTCGACCGATGCGGTAGCCCTGCAAGAGATCGCAACCCATGGCGCGAAGGCGCGCCATCTGGGCATCGGTGGTCACCCACTCGGCGATGACGGCCATGTCGAGGCTGTGGGCGAGTTGGATGATGCTGCGCACGATGGGATCGTCGCGATCCTCGTCGCCCAGCGAGCGAACGAACGATCCGTCGAGCTTCAGGTAGTCCGCGGGGCACGACCTCAACTGCGACAACGACGAGTAGCCGGTTCCGAAATCGTCGATCGACAAGCGAACTCCGAAACGTCGCAACGACTGCAGCGTGCGCAGCGCGGTGGTCGGGTCGCGCATCAACATTCTCTCGTCGAACTCGAGTGCCAGATGTTGAGGTTGCAGATCGTGTTCTTTCAGCGCGGCCAACGAACGTTCGACGAAACGCGGATCGCTCACTTGTCGCGGCGACACGTTCACATGGACCACGAACTGTCGATCGACGCGGGATGCATTCAGCCAGTCGCGCAGGTCGGCGCAGGCCCGGTTCATGACCCATTCGCCGATCGGTGCGATGATGCCGGATTCCTCGGCCAGGTCGACGAAGACCGACGGGGTGAGAATGCCCAGGGTCGGGTGATGCCATCGCAACAGTGCCTCGGCACCGACGACGCGGTCGGTGTGGGGGGAATGAATGGGCTGGTAAACCAGGCGCAACTCGTCGTTGGCCAGGGCTCGTTCGAGCGCGGATGACAAGGTGGCGCGTTCGCGGGCCGTCTCGCGCATGTTCTCGGTGTACAGCTCGCAGCGCGAGCGACCACGCAACTTGGCGTGATACATCGCCGTGTCGGCGTTGCGCATCAGCGCAATGGCCGCGTCGGCGAGCACTGGTTCACCGGATTCGCCACGGGTGACGGCCACGCCCAGGCTCGCTCCGGTGGTCACCTCCACACCGTGCAGCAGCACTCGGCCGGTGATGGCCAGCCGCACGCGTTCGGCGAGATCGAGCGCGGCTTCTTCGTCGGTGAGGCCTTCACAGAGGATGACGAACTCGTCGCCTCCGATTCGCCCGACGATGTCTCCGGGTCGAGTGGCCGCCACGAGTCGCTTTCCGATGTTGGCGATCAGCATGTCGCCGTTCTCGTGGCCCGCCGAATCGTTGACGTCTTTCAACTTGTCGATGTCGAGGAAGAAGACGGCGACCATGGCCCTGGTGGCCCGAGCGCGCTCGATGGCTTCGGACAACTTGCGAATGAACAATGTTCGATTCGGCAAGGAAGTCAGACCATCGTGCGTCGCTTGATGGGCGAGAGCAGCCTGCAGTTTCGTGGACGCGGTGATGTCGCGCGCGATGAGCGCCGTTCCCGACGACGATCGATGCACTTGGACATCGAACGTGTGGATGTCATCATCCGATCCGCGCAGACCCACTTCTCCCCGCCACAGGGTGATGGTCCCCTTGACCAAGTCACGGGGCATCTGATCTTGGACGACGGTTCTGAGTTGGGGGAACGCATCGCCGGCCTCGTTGGCGAACGTGACGTTGTCGTTCACATCGGCGACGATCACGATGTCGTCGGTGGAAGCGATGAGCGCTTCGAGTCCGGCGAGCCACGGTCCGTGCGACGCGCGTTGTTCGTCGACACGCAAGGCGACACCGGTGAAACCGACGACCGAACCATCGGAGTCGAGGCGGGGAGTGAGCAGGAAGCGAACGCGACGTTCGGTGCCGTCGGGCAATCCGATGGGCACCGTGATGTCGGCGGGACCCCCGTTCGCTTGACGCCACACGTGTTCGGCGGCCATGCGATCGTCGGGGCGAGCGTTGGCCCACGGGGCGCGGCCAACCGGAGGGACCGCTCCGCCCAGAGCAACCGAGCGGAACCGGTCGTCACCAAAGGTCAAACGACCCGATGCGTCGGTGTCGAACAGGCCCACATCCGGCGGTGAACCCGACGTTGGGGTGCGAAATGGCGATTCGTCGGGCACGAAACATCAGTGTGTCACACGGTGGTCGGGCAACCGCTGATAGTGGTGAACCGAGTTTGCGGACTGGCGAGTCAGATTCCGAAGACGGTGCCAGTGAGGCTGGCCGTGGCGAGCGTGGCGAAATCGATCGCTCGAATCATGTCGCCGGCCGGAGTCTCGGGTGGGAGTTCGATCTGTTGGTCGAGGGCATGGACCTCGAAGACATAGGTGCGCGACTCACCGGCCGGGGGACAGGGGGCACGCCACGCCAGTTCGGGAGCTTCGACGGCGCCGAATCCGTTGGCCCCGACGACGGCCCCAGCGGGAAGTTGATCGACCTCG
>RHCK01000114.1 GCA_010030605.1 Acidimicrobiia bacterium | reverse complement strand
TCCTGGACGGCGCCATCTCGCGGCTCGCCCCCGATCTCGACATTCTGGCCGAGGTCGCCAACATCTCGATGACCTTCGCTCAACGTCACGGAGAACGACTGGGGCGCGAGCTCGGAGTCGATCCCAACGCGGTGCAGTTCGACATGTCGAGCGTCAAGGCCAGCCTCGGACTCGACGCCGACGTCGATCGCATGACCTACAAGGATCTTCAAGCCCGTCGCGATCTCATTCAAAAGCGCATGCGGGAGCACGTCACTCGGTAAAGATTGACGGGTTATGCGTCTCGTCGTCGCCCGTTGCAGCGTGAAGTACGAAGGTCGGCTCGATGCCCATCTTCCCGAAGCCGTCCGGTTGGTCATGGTGAAGGCCGACGGATGCGTGGCGATTCACAGCGACGGCGGTGCGTACAAACCTCTCAACTGGATGAACGCCCCCAACACCATCGTCGAGTCCGACGATCAATGGGTCGTCACCAATCCCAAGGGCGAGACCTTGACCATCACGTTCCACGAGATTCACGTGGAAACCAATCACGAATTCGGCGAGGACCCGGGTTTACAGAAAGATGGCGTGGAAGCGCACCTGCAAGAACTGCTGGCCGCTCTCCCCGAGTCGGTGCAACCGGGCCTGACGTTGGTGCGACGCGAGTGGCCCACCGCCATCGGCCCCGTCGATCTCATGTGCATCGACGAGGCCGGCAACTACGTCGCGGTCGAAGTCAAACGCCGTGGAGAAATCGATGGGGTCGAACAGTTGGCGCGCTACCTCGAAGTGTTGCGCGCCGATGCCAACTTGGTCGGTCTGCGGGGAGTTTTCGTCGCCCAGTCGATCAAACCACAGGCGAAGGTGATCGCCGAACAGCGCTCGATCGTCTGCGTCGAAGTCGATTACGACGATCTTCGCGGACGACGCCCCGACGATCTGCGTTTGTTCTGATCAGGAGTAACGAACGAGACCCTGGTCGATGACCACGCGGTCACCGACCGAGGTGGTGAACACCGCTTCGCCGCTCGTGGTCTTCCAGATACGCACCGTCAACTCGTCGCCCGGCAGCACCGGCGACGAGAAACGTCCCTCGATGTGATGGAACTTGGTGACGTCGTTGTCGCAGAGAGCCTTCAACAACATGCGGCCGGTGAATCCGTAGGTGCACAGTCCGTGCAGAATCGGTCGGTCGAATCCGCCGAGTGCCGCGAAAGAAGGATCGGTGTGCAACGGGTTGCGGTCACCCGACAAGCGGTAGACGAACGCCTGATCCGGCGACGTGGTGAGAGACACCTGATGGTCGGGCGCCGTCGCGGGCGGCTCGTTCTGCGGACCCGAAGGACCGCGATCGCCACCCCATCCACCTTCACCACGAATGAACACCGACGAGCGAGTCGTCCACAACGGCTCACCCGATGCGGTCTTCACCTCGGCTTCGGTGACGACGACGGCCGCCTTGCCCTTGTCGTGCATTGCGACGACCTTGTCCTGAACGGTGGCCTCGGCCTCGACCGGGATCGGACGATGCAACGTGATGGCCTGCGAACCATGAACGAGCATGGCCCAGTTGAACGAACCAATACCGGCCATCGCGCTTCGACCCGCCGACGTCGTTCCCGAGCCGGCCACCACGGCGAACGTGGGGAACACGACCTGAGCCACGTCCTTGGTGTTCTCGGTGGTGAACGGCAAGTCGTTCTGGCCGGCGCCGATTCCGACGGCGTACAACAGGGCGTCCTTCGAGTTCCATGACATGGTGCGGACGTCGCCGACACTTCCGACGGCTTCTGGGTTCAACGGCATTGTGATTCTCCTCGGTGATGTGACTGTTTGACGGGCGAATGTGGCTTCTCGGGCGAACGTGGCTTCTCAGGAACGGGGCTGGGGCCAGCCACCCGGGGTTCCGTCCATGCCGGAGTTCTTGCGAGCGGACGTGAGCAATTCGGCCACGATCGGACCGAGTTGGGTCGCATCATCGACCGGTGCGTGCTTGGGGCCGCGCACCCAACCTTCGGCGACCGCGAGCACGTCACCGCTGGCCTCGAACACCCGACCCGTGACCCCGGCCGCTTCGTCCGAGGCCAACCACGTGACGATCGGAGCGATCCAACGCGGCGAACGCTTCTCGCGTTCCTCGTCGGTCTCCGGAGCGGGTCCGAGTCCCTCGGTCATGCGGGTGAGCGCCACCGGAGCGACCGCGTTCACGGTCACGTTGTAGCGAGCCATTTCGAGCGCGGCGATGTTGGTGAACGCGGCGATACCCGCCTTGGCCGCGCCGTAGTTGGTCTGCCCCACGTTGCCGTAAATACCCGACACCGACGTGGTGTTGATGATGCGACCCGACACGGGCTTGCCCGCCTTGCTCTGCTCGCGCCAGTACGCGCACGCATGGCGAGTGGGAGCGAAGGTTCCCTTCAGGTGAACATTGATGACCGCGTCCCATTCGGCCTCGGTCATCGAGAACAACATGCGATCGCGCAGGATGCCGGCGTTGTTCACGACGATATGCAGATCACCGAACGTCTCGATGGCGGTGTTGATCATGCGCGAGGCACCCTCGTAATCGCTGACGCTGTCACCGTTGGCCACGGCCTCGCCGCCCATGGCCTTGATTTCCTCGACCACTTGCTGTGCGGGCGACAGATCTCCGCCGCTTCCGTCGACGTTTCCACCGAGGTCGTTCACGACCACTTTGGCTCCCTGAGCCGCCAGGCTGAGCGCGTGTTCGCGCCCGATGCCTCGACCGGCTCCGGTCACGATCGCGATACGTCCTTCACACAGTCGAGCCATCGACATCTCCTTGCAATTCTCGGTTGATTACTTCTCGGGCCGGTGCCCGCCTGTGACTTCTGCTTCGCCGATCATAGGGAACGCCATCCGGTGGCACACCAGTCGTCGCCCACTCGTAGCCTTGCCCCGTGACCAATCAGGGGCCCGAATCGCATTGTGACCTGCTGGTGGTGGGAGCTGGCCCCGCTGGAACGAGTGCCGCCATCACGGCCGCACGGGCCGGTCTTCGGGTGACCGTGATCGACAAGGCGAAATTCCCCCGCGACAAATGTTGCGGGGACGGACTCACCACGTTGGCGCTGCGTCAATTACACGCACTGGGATTCGACCCCGCGACGGTGCCCTCATGGCAGGACGTCGACGCCGCCTATTTGCGTTCTCCATCAGGTCGCGAGGTTCGGCTTCCCCTCCCGAAACACGGTCGGTTCGCCGCCGTCACTCCGCGACTCGAGTTGGATGCCGCTCTCGTGGATCACGCTCGAGCGATGGGCGCGACCATCGTCGAGGAATGCGCCTTCGTCGGGATCTCGACGAACGCGGACTCCGTCGACGTGGCCGTCGACACCAAAGGTTCCCCGTCCACGATTCGCGCAACGTGGGTCGTCGCCGCCGATGGCATGTGGAGCCCCGTCCGCAAAGCGCTCGGCGTGTCGACACCGGGATACCTCGGCGAGTGGCACGCGTTTCGTCAATACGCGAGCAACGTCACCGGTCCGGCCAAGGACCGATTGATCGTGTGGTTCGACGAGGATTTGTTGCCCGGATACGCCTGGAGTTTTCCGCTACCCGGGAATCGCGTGAACATCGGTTTCGGAATTCTTCGCGATGGTGAGCGGCGGGTGCAGGACATGAAGGATCTGTGGACCGATCTGTTGCGACGCGATCACGTGGTCGCCGCTTTGGGGGACGGATTCCAATTGGAGGACCGCCACACCGCCTGGCCGATTCCGGCGCGTATCGACGAGGCGGTCACCGCGATCGGACGCGTCTTGTTCGTGGGTGACGCGGCGATGGCCACCGACGCACTCACGGGCGAAGGAATCGGGCAAGCACTCCTCACCGGGGTGGAAGCCGCCAAGGCGGTCATCGCCAGTGGCGATGCGGCGACTGTGCGCGGTCGCTACGCACGAGCAGTGAATCATCACCTCCGCGCCGACCATCGAATGTCCGTTCGACTGTCGAAAGTCCTGTCGAAGTCCCGGGGTGCCCGCGGTGCCATCGCGCTTCTGGCTCGTTCGGGGTCGTGGGGACGTCGCAACTTCGCTCGATGGATGTTCGAAGACGAGCCCCGCGCCATCGCCCTCACACCACGTCGATGGCATCGCCGGCTCTTCCGCCAGCACGGGGCGTACTGACCCCCGACAGCACCGCTGCGGCTACCGTGTCGACATGCGCACTCGTCTGACCGACATGCTCGACATCGAACACCCGGTGATGCTCGCCGGCATGGGAGGGGTGTCGTACTCGCAACTCGTCGCCGCCGTCAGTGAGGCCGGAGGCATCGGTACCTTCGGTGCGGCCCCCATGCGTCCGGGCCAACTCGACGATGAAATCGCCGCGGTCCATCGACTCACGTCGAAACCCTTCGGCGTCGATCTGCTTGCCGCCATCCCCGGACAACTCGAGAAGGACGTCGAGAGCATCGTCAAAGGTGGAGCGCGAATCTTCGTCGCCGGCCTCGGAGTGCCGCGCGAAATCATCGACGTCCTGCACAAGAACAACGTTCTCGTGGGTTCGATGTGCGGCAAGGTTCGCCACGCTCAGGCAGCGTTGGCGAGTGGTTGCGACTTCGTGGTGGCTCAGGGAACCGAAGGTGGTGGGCACACCGGCACCGTCGCCACCATGGCTCTCGTTCCGCAAGTGGTCGACGCCGTGGGCGACAAGATTCCGGTCGTCGCTGCTGGTGGCTTGTTCGATGGTCGTGGCTTGGCGGCGTCGTTGGCGCTTGGCGCCGATGGAGTGTGGATGGGCACCCGCTTCATCGCGACCCCCGAAGCGCACGCCCCCAACGCGTACAAACAAACCCTGCTCGAGTTGCCCGAGGATGGAACGGTGGTCTCGCGGGCGTACACCGGCAAGACCTGCCGAGTGGTGCGCACCGAGTGGACTCAACACTTCGAAGAGCACCCCGAGGAATTGAAGAAGTTCCCGGAGCAGGTGGGTGTCTCGATGAACGCCGGCGCGAACCACATGGGTGCGCCTCCGGAGGTCGAGGTGGACCCCAAGCGCGAGTTCATGCCCGCGGGTCAAGGCGTTGGAGCGGTGCGCGAGCTGGTGCCAGCTGGCGAATTGGTTCGACGAATCGTGCGCGAAGCCGAGCAGGTCATCGCCGCGATGTCGCGATTCGCCAAGTGATCAACCGAGCGATCGAAAGCCCGCACTCATGCTGAAGATGTTGCGTTCGAACGCGGACTTGCGCCGCATGTTCGTGGCGCAAGTGATCTCGTACATGGGCGACTGGTTTTCTTTCGTCGCCTTGGTGGGTCTCATCAAGGACCTCACCGACTCCAACTTCCTCGTGTCGATGGTGATGGTCTCGTTCTCCTTGCCATCGTTCTTCGCCTCACCGATCGCCGGACCGATGGTCGATCGTTTCGATCGTCGCCGCATCCTGATGATCGTTTCGGGGGTGCAAGCGGCCGCGGCGCTCGGTCTGTTGCTGGTCGGCGCCGACACCGTCTGGCTGGCGTTCGTTTTTCAGAGCACCGTGTCGGCCCTGGCCGCCGTCATCGGACCCGCATCACAGGCCGCGATTCCCAACGTGGTGCGCGACCCCGACGAGTTGGCGAGGGCGAATGCGTTGTTCGGCTCGACCTGGGGCGTCATGCTCGCCGTCGGAGCGGCGATCGGTGGCCTCTTCGCCGCCACGTTCGGTCGCGATGCCGCGTTCGTCGCGAACGCGGTTTCCTTCGTGCTCGCCGGATTCTTTTTCGCGCGAGTGCGCACGCCCATGCAAGCTCCATCCGATCCGGCGAAACGGCGAAGTCGCCTGCGTCCGATCGCCGACATGCGAGAAGCGCTCGCCCACGCTCGTCGGGATCCGGTGTTGATGGCGTTGATGCTGTCCAAGACCAC
>RHCK01000113.1 GCA_010030605.1 Acidimicrobiia bacterium | reverse complement strand
CATCGAGGAGTTCGACCAAACGTCCGACGTGACGTTGCTCGTTCGTTGTATTCCTATCGTCTCCGACGAGATCGTGACCGGAGCAATGTTGCTCATCCGCGATGTCACCGAAGTTCGCCGACGGGACCGCATGCTCTTGTCGAAGGACGCCACCATTCGCGAGATTCACCACCGCGTGAAGAACAACTTGCAGACCATCTCGTCACTTCTGCGTTTGCAGGCGCGCCGTCTGGAATCCCCCGAAGCCAAGGCCGCCGTGCAAGAGAGCGTGCGTCGTATTCGCACCATCGCTTTGGTGCACGAAACCCTGTCGCGCGAACCCGGCGACGACGTGGCCTTCATCGAAATCGTGCGCCCCTTGATGCGCTTGGCCGAGGAAGGTCTGCAATCACCCGATCGCCCGGTGCGCTTCATGGTGCAAGGTGACGGCGGGCGTTTGCCCGCCACCATCGCGACGCCGTTGTCGGTGGTGCTCACCGAACTTCTGCAGAACGCGGTCGATCACGGATTCCCCGAAGGAAGCGACGGCGGAACCGTGGTGGTCGACCTGGGCGGTGACGACGACGAGATCGAGATTCGCGTGGTGAACGACGGACGTGGCCTCGATCCGGGTTTCGATCTGAACGGGGCCACGGGCTTGGGCTTGTCGATCGTGCGCACCTTGGTGACCACGGAATTGAACGGGAGCATCACCATTCGTCCCGGAGCACCCGAGGATTTCATCGCCGTGGGTATCGATGCTCACCGTCGCGGAGACGGCACCGTGGTCGATCTGCGCCTTCCGCGCTGAGCGGCGCGCTCCGGAGGGTCAGGATGCGGGAGCGACCGCGATGCGGTTCTGCTGCGCCGCACGATTGCGGGCGGCGATCTGACGACGAATGTTGCGACGCTCTTCCTCGGAGGTGCCGCCCCAGATGCCCGAGTCCTGATTGGTCTCGAGAGCGAACTCCAGACAACTAACGCGCACGTTGCACTCGTTGCACACTTGCTTGGCCCGATCGATCTGCAACAGCGCCTGGCCGGTGGTGCCGACGGGGAAGAACAACTCCGGGTCGGTGTCGCGGCAGATGGCTTCGGAACGCCAGGAGTAATCGGCGGATCCGAGTGCGAGGGCGGAGGCAAGAATCGACACGTTGGTCTCCAAGTGGGTTGAGGGGTCTAACGAATGTGCTGTGCCGAACTTTCGCGGGGAAACTTCGGAGTGTCCGGTCGGGGTGTGGGGACTCCAGAAGGTTGGCAAACGGAGGGTGAACTCGCAAGAGGTCGGACCAACTTTTTTGTCTCCGGACAAAGAGATGTTTTTCGAAAATCGGCGAGGATTGGGTCACAATCCATTGACAGAACGAAACTGGTGTGGCAGGCGCCGAACACGGGTTCGTCGTTCGAAACGATCGTCTCGCATTGCGAGCAACACGGAGGGCAACCAATGTCGACGCGTACGCAGGTCATCGCTCATCGTGGTGCGTCGCGGGCCGAGATGGAGAACACGGTGGCCGCGTTCCGCCGGGCAGTGCAGATGGGCGCCGACTCCGTGGAGCTCGATGTGCGACGAACGATCGACGGGGTTCTCGTGGTGCATCACAATCCGACCCTCGACGATGGACGCCTCATTGCCGCGTCGATGTTCGCCGATCTTCCCGAACACGTGTGCACTCTCGATGAGGCCCTCGATGCGTGCGCTCCGTTGTGGGTGAACGTGGAGATCAAGAACGACCCCGAAGAAGGTGACTTCGATGCGAACGACACCATCGCCGATGACACCATCGCGTGTCTCGCCGAACGCTCCGAAGGAGACGGTCGCTGGTTGATCTCGTCGTTCCGCCGCGAGACAGTCGACCGTTGTCGTGAACTGCGCCCTTCCATCGCCACCGCGTGGTTGACCGTCGGGGTGCGCGACGAGGAACGTGCCGACTGCATTCGTTCCTTGTCGGCCAGCGGACATGCGGCCGTTCACCCGTGGGTGGGCCTCGTCACCGAAGCGATGATCGACGAGTTTCACGCCGCGGGAATCCGCGTGAACACATGGACCTGTGACGACCCCGTGCGCATGGAGGAGCTCATCGCGTGGGGGATCGACGGAATCTGCACCAACGTTCCCGATGTGGCTCTCGGGGTTCTCGGTCGCTGATCAACCGGGGAAGAGCAACTTCACCGCATCGGGCACGTGTCGGAAGTGGAGCCGCGTCGTTTCGCCGAGGTAATCGCCGTCGACTTGGTAGGGGAACGGCGAATGATGTTCGACGATCAGTTCGTGCACGTCGTCGAAGCGTGACACGTTCTCGTTCGGCGTGACGCCGCCTCCGCGCAGAGCGCCGGCCAACGTCTTGATGATCGCGACGGCCGACATGGTGCGAAAGGTGACCGCCACCAACGGTTTGTCCAAGCCGGCTTCGGGGGAGAGGTCGAGGGGACGGTTCCCCAGGAATGAATACGGGTTGGTGTTCAAAACGACGGTGAAGTATCCGTCGTCGACGGTGCGGGTTGGATCGAATCGGGGTCGTTCCAATTCGTCGGATGGATCGATGTCGAGTCCGCCCGGCCCGCCGATCGCTCCGTCGGCGGTCACCGAGAAGTGGGGTTGCGATCGGTCGTATCCGAACATCCATGTCTTGAGCGCGGCGTAGATGAAAAGTGGATGACCCGCCCACCGCTTCAATGACGCACGGGTCTCGACGGCACGAACCACCGCGGCGTCGTACCCGATGCCGGTGTGGAAGCAGAAGAATCTTCCGTTCACGCGACCGAGTCCGATCGGTCGAATGTTGGCGTCGGGGTCGGCGAGGCCGTTCACCAGTAAGTCCACGGCGGCCACCGGATCGTTGGGCAGACCAATGGTGCGGGCGAAGACGTTGGTGCTGCCTCCGGGCAACACTCCGAGGGCGGTGTCGGTGCCGGCCACACCGGTGGCGACCTCGTTCAAGGTGCCGTCCCCGCCGAACGAGATCACCAGATCGACGCCCCGGTGAGCGGCGTCCTGGGCGAATCGGGTGGCGTGGCCACGGCGGTTGGTCTCGACGACCTGCACGTCATGGGCTCGCGACAAGGCCCGGTGGACGATCACCGTGTTGCGGGCGGTCACCGAGGAGGCGAAGGAGTTGACGACGAGCAGGATGCGCACCGGAGTCGACCGTACCAGCCACCGCCCGGGGTCCTGAGTCGTCGGTCACCACCGCCGTTTTCGGCCACGGCGGGTTGTGTGAACGGGCGCACAAGCGAGCAGAATGAGTCCCCTATGAACATCATCGTCTGTGTCAAGCAGATCCCCGATCCGGCCAACCCCGGCGCCCTCGACGGCAACAACGCCTTGAAGCGCGACGGCAAGCTCATCCTCGACGAGTCCGACAGCTACGGCGTCGAGATGGCTCTGCAGTTGGTCGATGCCGCCGGTGGCGGAGAGGTCAGCCTCGTGTCCATGGCCCCCAACAGCGAGACCGCTGGTCTGCGCACCGCGTTGGCGATGGGTGCGGCCAAGGCCGTGCTCGTGAGTGACCCGGCGCTTCAGGGAAGCGACGCGCTCACCACCGCCAAGATTCTCGCCGCCGCGGTGAAGCGTTTGGGTGGCGCCGATCTGATCATCGCGGCCACCGAGTCCAGTGATGGTTACACCGGAACCGTGCCCGAGCAGATGGCCGAAGTTCTCGGTCTTCCGTCGGTGACGTTCGCGAAGAAGGTGTCCATCGATGGCGGCGTGTTGAAGGCCGATCGTCAGACCGAAGCCGGTTACGACGAAGTCACCTGCCCGCTGCCCGCGTTGATCTCGGTCACCGCCGGTGTGGTCGAGCCGCGCTACCCGAGCTTCAAGGGCATCATGGCCGCGAAGTCGAAGCCGGTCGACGAAGTGAAGGCATCCGACCTCGGCGTCACGCCGGTGGGTTGGGATGGCGCCGGTCAGAAGATCACCAACGTCGCTCAGGCCGAGGCCCGCGCCGCGGGTGAAGTCATCGAGGACGACGGCGAAGCATTCGGCAAGATCGTGGCCTTCCTCGAAGGTCTCAAGGTCATCTGAGTCAACGGAAACACGGAGAACGGACAGAACAATGGCAATCAACAACATTTGGGTTTTCGCTCAGGTTTCCAATGGCGCGCCGACGTCGGCGTCGCTCGAACTCGTCACCAAGGCTCGTTCGCTCGGTGGTTCGGTGAGCGTGTGGGTGGCCGGTGACGGCTCGTCCGTCGCCGGATCGCTCGGTGAGCACGGCGCCACCAAGGTGTTCGCCGTCGACTACGGCAGCAACCTCGCCGGTGCCGCGGTGGCGTCGGCCATGAAGTCGGTCATCGACGGTGGCGACTCGCCCGACCTCGTGATGTTCCCCCAGTCGTACGAAGGCCGTGACGTGATGGCCCGTCTGTCGGTGAAGCTCGATCGCACGGTGCTCACCAACAACATCGACGTCGCCGCATCGGGTGACTCGGTCACCGTGACCACCCCGATCTTCGGTGGCAACACGTTGGTCTCCACCACCTTCACGGGTGGCGCTCCGTACCTCGCGGCGTTCCGTCCGAAGTCGTTCGCTCCGGAGGCGTCCGGTGGAGCCGCGGCCGCGGTGCAAGCGGTCAGCGTTCCCGATCTGGGTGCCACCGGCACCGCCAAGGTGACCGCGGTTCACGTCGAAGAGACCACCGGTCCCAAGCTCGACGAAGCCGACATCGTGGTCTCGGGTGGTCGTGGTCTCGGTGAGAGCGCGAAGTACGAGATGGTCGAGCAGTTGGCCAAGTTGCTCAAGGGTGCGCCCGGTGCATCGCGAGCGATCGTCGACGCCGGTTGGGTGCCCTACAGCTACCAGGTCGGCCAGACCGGCAAGGTCGTGAAGCCCAGCGTGTACATCGCGGCCGGTATTTCCGGTGCGACGCAGCACATGGTCGGCATGAAGGGCTCGAAGAACATCATCGCGATCAACAAGGACAAGGAGGCGCCGATCTTCGGAATCGCCGACCTCGGCATCGTGGGCGACGTCCACAAGGTGCTTCCGAAGTTGATCGAAGCCCTCCAGGGTCGCTGAGTTCTCCTCGTCATTGATAGCGCGGCCTCAGGCCGTTGACATCGCGGCCTCAGGCCGTGTCGCGGGCCAACAGTCCGAACGCCAATCCGTCGATCGGATCGACGGCGATCAGGCTCAATTCGTAACCGCTCGTCGTCGCATCGTCGAAGCGGAACCATTGCAGGCTCTCACTGATCGCTCCGATCTCGTCGGCGAGGTCGTGAGCATCGGCCAATTCGTCCCAGTCGTCGGTGATTCCTCCGAGCGCTGCCAGCATCCACCACGCACCGAATCGTCCCAAAGCTCCACCACGGCGACGTCCGTGCGCTCCACCGGATGCACCGCACCATGCGAGCCAGGCCACCGCTTCTCGGGCGTCGATCGAAGAGAGGCGAGCGCCGTTCATTCCGAGTGCTCGTAGAGCGTGGGTGGCATTTCCTTCAACGCTGACGGACTCGGCGCGACCATTCGACGACGAGGTCCACGGTTCCACCAACGTGCGCAACGCGGCAGTCACATCGGCATCGTCGATCGAGGTCGCTTCCGTGGCCGAGTCGACGTGATGCCATTCGTGACGCCACGTGTCCGTGGGGCACGGCGCATCGACTCCGTCGTCGGAATACGTGGGCACGGCGTACGAGGGTTCCCAGTCGGTGAGGAACAAGGGCAGATCGAATCCGAAACGCGACGCGTCGGACACGGCCGGCGAATCACCACGCAGCACGCGTTCATGCGCGACGAAGAGAGTGCGCGGACCGGGCTCGAGGAACGGCTCGAGTTCGGACCACGAGTGATTCTGGGCGATCACTTCGGTGAGTGGTCCGATGGTGAAACGACCCGAATCTTCATCGAGCATCAGGTGAGCCCGATCGGCCGGC
>RHCK01000112.1 GCA_010030605.1 Acidimicrobiia bacterium | reverse complement strand
TCGACGTAGCGGCCGTCGGTCAACAACGTGGTGCGTGAATCGTCGAGCAACAACCATCCGTTCGATCCGGTGAAACCGCTGCACCAACGCACGTCGTCATTGGACGTCAACAACAGTGGCTGATCATCCGTCGAAGCTCCCAGTTGGCGAGCTCGTCGGCGACGTTCGGCGACGTTGAGGTCGATCATCGAACCGCGGTGACGGCCGCCGACACGGCCAACACGTACCCTTTGGAGCCGAGACCCGCGATCGTCGCATGGGCTTTCGGTGCGACGACACTCACCCGTCGGAACTCGTCCCGAGCGTGTGGATTCGAGATGTGAACTTCGATGATTCGTCCATCGAAAGCGCCGAGGGCATCGTGCAGAGCCCACGAATAATGGGTCAAAGCACCCGCGTTGATGATGATCGCATCATGGTGACCGCGTGCGCGATGAATGGCCTCGACGAGGTGACCCTCATGGTTGGACTGGAAATCCTCGACGTCCGCGCCGACAAGGGCGGCGGAACGGCGCACGACATCGACGTAGTCCTGGAGCGTGGCGTTCCCGTACACCTCGGGTTCGCGTTGACCGAGCAGATCGAGATTCGGTCCGTGCAACAGAAGGATGGACGACACGACCTCACGCTAGCGAAACGTCGACGCGGTGGGGGCGGTCTATTCGCTCAGGAAAGTGCGCAATGTCTCGACAACGACATCCTCGGGAACGTCATTGTGAACGGCCAGGCCGCCCGCTCCGTCGAGAATGAACGTGAGTCCATTGATGGCCTTTTTGTCCCGGCGCATGATTCGCACCAGTTCAGCGGGATCATGGGACCGAAGTGGCCGGGTACGCAAACCATACGTGTCTCCGACGACCCGTTCGTGCGTCTCGACGCGATTTCCGTCGATGAGTCCGAGAGCACCCGCCAACCGACCGGCGAACACGACCCCCACTGCGACGGCCTCGCCATGAGCCATGTCGTGCTCTCCGGCGATCTCCAAAGCGTGAGCCAGAGTGTGGCCGTAATTCAGCAAGGCTCGTCGACCACCTTCTCGTTCATCCTCGGAGACGATCTCGGCCTTGATGCGCACGCATTCGGCGATTCGCTCTTCCATCGTCATGGCCAACAGGTCCGTGCCGGAAATGAAGTGGTATTTCGCCACCTCGCCGAGCCCGCACCGCATCTCGGACTCGGGCAACGTCGACAGGTGGTCGATGTCGCAGACGACTGCTCGCGGCTGCCAGAAGGCGCCCACGAGGTTTTTCCCTTCGGGAATGTTCACCGCCGTTTTGCCGCCGATGGCCGCATCGACCATCCCCAACAGGGATGTGGCGACATGCACGACAGAGGTTCCGCGATGCCACGAAGCGGCGGCGAATCCGGCGACGTCGGTCACGAGACCACCTCCCACTCCGATCACCACGTCGTTGCGCGTGAGGCCGAAGTCGGCGAACCCTCGACACAAATGCTCGATGGTCGAGAGATTCTTGTTCGCCTCCCCGCGATCGATGAACAGAGAGGTGTGAGGCAGATCGAGATCACCGATCGTCGGTAATCCCTCTTGCGTGACGATCACGGCTCGGCGAGCCGCCGCTGGGAGGAGTGTTCGAAGAGTTTTGGTTGCACCGTGACCGACCACAACCGGGTAGGAACGCTCGCCCAACTCCACCCGAATGATTCGACTGCTCATGACGGCGACTCCGTGAAGGCCCGCACGCATTGTTCGACGATCTGGTCGGGTGACAGTTGGTCGACGTCCACCACGACGGTACTGACCTCGTCGTACATCGAGGAGCGATCGGCGTTCATCTGGTTCAACTTACCGAGCGGATCATCGTCGATGAGCGGACGGTGAGTCGCACCTCGTCGCGCCGAACGTCGGAGACGATTCGCCAACATCGTGGGATCGGCTCGGAGCCAAACAACGAACGTCTGCTGGAGGAGACGTCGATTCGGCTCCCGCAGAACGATGCCGCCCCCGGCGGCAACGACGGACGGATTCGGAGATTCGAGAACATCGGTGAGGACATTGGACTCCACGTCCCGGAATGCTTCCTCCCCGTCGGTTTCGAAGATGGACCGAATGGTCCGACCAGACAACGTCTCGAGGCGGGCGTCCGTGTCGACGAAGGGACGCCCGAGACGAACAGCTAGTCGCTTGCCAACCGTCGATTTTCCGGTTCCCATGAGACCCACCAGAACGACATGGCGCGATTGGTGTCGTGCCTGATCAACGGGACGCGCGGGTTCAGGATGCATTCTTGGCGTTACGAACGAACTCGACGATCGAGTCCCCTCCGAACTTTCGCTGTGCTTCGGCCGCGAGCACCAACGCGACCATCGTCTCTGCCACCACACCCATCGCGGGAACCGCCGTGACGTCGGTCCTCTCCTTGAACGAGACACCCGCATCCTTCGTCACCACGTCGACGGTCGGAAGACTCGGCTTGTTCAGGGTCGCCAACGGCTTCATTGCCGCACGGACCACGAGTAGACCGCCGTTGCTGATGCCACCTTCGGTGCCACCGGCCAAGGTCGTGTCACGCACGTACTCCTTGGAATCCGAGTCCCAGCGAACCGCGTCATGGGCGGAACTCCCTCGTCGTCCCGCCACCTCGAATCCATCGCCGATCTCGACACCCTTCACGGCTTGGATGCTCATGATGGCTTGGGCAAGAAGTGCATCGAGCTTGCGATCCCAGTGAACGTGACTTCCGAGGCCGACCGGCACACCGTATCCGAGCACTTCGACGATGCCTCCGAGGCTGTCTCCGTCCTTGGCCGCCGACTCCACTTCGGCAACCATGCGTTCGGCGGCGCCACGGTCGAAACAACGCACCGGAGACTCGTCGACGGCGGGGAGGTCGGTGATCGTCGGACGCGGAGCATCAGAACGAACCGACCCCATTTGAATCACGTGCGAGAGGATCTCGACGTCGATGGTTCGCAGAAGCAACTTGGCCAACGTTCCCGCCGCGACGCGAGCCGCCGTTTCACGGGCACTCGCGCGTTCCAGCACGTCACGTGCGTCGGTGAAACCGTACTTCTGCATGCCGGGAAGGTCGGCGTGTCCCGGACGAACTCGGGTGAGCGGGGCCTTGGTGGAACCGGGCGCGGGGCTCATCTCCTCATGCCATTTGTCCGAGCGAAACCACTCGGTGTTCTTGATCTCGATGGCCACTGGTGAACCGAGGGTTCGCCCGTGACGGACTCCTCCGAGCAGGGTCACGTCGTCCTGCTCGAAACGTTGGCGCGGACCGCGACCGAAACCCAAGCGACGACGAGAGAGCTCGGACTGGATGTCCTCGACCGTCACGTCGAGCCCGGCGGGAAGTCCTTCGACGATGACCACCAGGGCCTGACCGTGTGACTCTCCGGCGGTGAGGAAGCGCAACATCGCGGTCAGGTTACCCGTGGTTCAGGCCAGAGCCTGTTTGGCGGCGGCGATCATGGCACGAGCATCGGGTGCGTGACCCGTCCATAGAACCTGCTGGCGCACGGCTTGGTGCACCAGCATCTGCAATCCGTCGACGGTTCGACATCCCGAACGACGAGCGTGAGCAAGCAACGCTGTCTCGAGTGGGTGGTAGACGATGTCGACGACCGTCTGATGTGATGAAAGTGGCAAATTTCCGATGGGCGACTCGGATGTCCCCATACCCACGCTCGTGGCGTTGATCACGATGTCGGCTTCCTCGATGGCGTTGGGAAGATCGGCGGACGTCACGACCCGCATCGTTGCCCCACCGACCGACAACATCGACGTTGCCGCCGACTCCGTTCGATTGTGGACGCCGATCGCCCCTGCTGAACAACGGCCGAGTGCATCGGCGATGGATCGTGACGCCCCGCCGGCACCGAGCAACACGATGGACGCCCCGGCGATGTCGACATCGGCTGCTCGAAGCGCGTCGCACAACCCGTCGCCGTCCGTGCTGTGTCCGTGGAGTGCTCCGTCGACCTTGACGACGGTGTTGATGCTCTCGAGAGACACCGCGATCGGATCGATCCAATCCATGAAGCCGGCCATAGCTTTCTTGTGGGGCATGGTGACGCTCAAACCTGCCAGGGACGACTGAGCGAACGACGACATGAAGGCCGCGAGACCGCTGACGGGCACATCAATGGCGACGTACGTCCAGTCGACACCGGTCGAGGCGAAGCCCACGTTGTGAATCACCGGGGAAAGACTCTGTCCGACCGGATGTCCGATCACGGCGGCCACGGAAGTGCGAGCGGTGATTCGACGGGTTTCGCTTTCTTGCATCGTCACAAAACTCCGGATTCGATGGCGGCCTGCACGTTGGCCAAATGTTGGTCGAGGGTGACGGCGAAAACGTGACGCCCCTCCTCGTCGGCGAGCACATAGTAGAAGTACCGACACTCACCGGGGTCGGTGATTTCGGCACACCGCGGATCGCTGATCGATGGATTCGGTGCGGGATCGAGGGCCGCGGCGATGGACGCCCGGCCCGGATTGGCGATCGGAGTCGGTGGAAGCCCAACGTGCAGGTAGGTGTTGTACGGCGTGTCCATCGCCTTCAACTCGGCGAACGGCGTGTCGGGATCCTGGCCATAAAACAAGGTGGCATCGACCTCGAGGGGCATGCCCTTGTCGAGGCGGTTGTAGATCACTCGGGCAATCAGGTCGCGATCTTCGTCGAGTTTGGCCTCGCGCTCGATGATGGACGCCACGATCAACACTTCGTACGGCGATCGGCCAACCAAGACGCTCGCTTCGTCGAGGCCTTCCTGTGTTCCGACGCGTTCCATCAATGACACCATCTCTCGAAGGACCTGATCGGGTGTGGAATCGCCGGCGATGAGATAGGTGTCGGGGAACAACAAACCCTCGAGACTTGTGGAGCCTTCGGGCTGATACTTCGATCGCACCGACGAACTGTTCGCGCCGAGGCCAGCCGCGGTGACGAATCCGTCCACATTGATCGAGCCCACTTCGGAGGCGATCCGTTCGGCGATCTGTCGAGTGGTGAACCCCTCCGGGAACGTGATCTTGAAGTAGGTCTCGTTTGGTGGGGTCCGCAGAACAGCGAGAATATTGCCCATGTGATCGCGCGGTCTGATGGTGTAAAAGCCGGGAATCGGGACGAGTCCTCCCTCTTCACCCACGTAGCGCACGAACACTCCGGCGTCGACGATGAAACCGGCAGTCTCCAATTTCTCGGAGACGGCATCCAGGTCGTCATCGGGGGCAACTTCGAAAACATCGGCGGCGAGTGGATCACCTGGTGGGTTCACCTTGTGGAGGTAAGACAGTTGATCCGTTCCGAACCACACCATCACCATTGCGCCGAGAACGAGCGCCAGCACGATGGCGCGACGACGCCACGTCCGCCATGACTTCGAGGTCACTCGAATGGTCGGCAACAGGCGTTCATTGTCGACGTCGTCCGGTACCTCTTCGAGCTTGTGCGGCGTCAACGTGGACATCCTCGATCGAGCCAGGTCTGCAGCATCACGGCGGCCGCCACGCGGTCGACGAACTCGCGACGACGGCTCGCAGAAATATTGGCTTCCTTGAGAGCACGATCGGCCGCCACCGTTGTCATCCGTTCGTCGAACATGATCACGGGCACGCGAAGCACCGTACCGAGCTTCGCGGCCTCACGGTTGGCGGCTTCGGCTGCGGGACCGAGTTCTCCGTTCATCCGAATCGGGAGTCCGACCACCACGATCTCGACCTCTTCGCTTTCGACGATCCGGGCAATACTCTCGTGATCACGACGCACGGAGGACGATCGATTCAATGTCGAGTGCGGAGTTGCGATCAGCCCGCTGATGTCACTCGTTGCCAATCCGATCCGTTTGGTCCCGAGATCGAGGCCGAGAGCTCTCATCGAACGCCCGCCGCCTCCCGCGCCAGACG